>QIAL01000307.1 GCA_003225535.1 Acidobacteriota bacterium
GAGTACATGACGAATGGATTGGTGGTTGTGCTCGGTTCCTGCGGGCGCAATTTCGCGGCCGGAATGAGTGGCGGCATTGCTTACGTCTTCGATGAGCGCGGTGACTTTACCGAAAAGCGCTGCAATCTGGAATCGGTGGACCTTGAACCTCTCACGGAAATCAAAGATCTGCAGGTAGTTCGCGATCTGGTCCAACGCCACGCGGAATTCACGGGCAGCCAGCGCGCCAAGTGGATTCTCGACAGCTGGAACGAAGCCGTATCCCGCTTCATAAAAGTGTTCCCGCACGAGTTCAAGCGCGTGCTCGGGATTGCACGCGCCGAGCAAGCCTACATTCCAGGCGAACCCCTCGCAGTCTTAGCCAACGCGGAGCAGGTGCAACATGGGTAAGACCACCGGTTTCATGGATTACTCCCGCGAGTTGGCACCGCGCAGACCTGTGCTCGAACGCGTAAACGACTGGTTCGAGATCTATCAGGATTTCCCCGAAGAAGAGCTTCGCAAGCAGGGTGCGCGATGCATGGACTGCGGTGTGCCGTTCTGTCAGACGGGATGTCCAGTCAGCAACCTCATTCCCGACTGGAATGACCACGTGTACCGCGGAAACTGGAAAGAGGCAGTCCGTCAGCTACACGCGACCAACAACTTCCCGGAATTCACCGGCCGCATCTGTCCCGCGCCTTGCGAAGCCTCTTGCGTTCTGGGCATCACTGAGCCTGCGGTCACAATCAAGCAGAATGAGAAAAACATCGTCGAGCGAGGGTTTCTCGAAGGATGGATTCATCCTGTTCTGCCGAAGCATCGTAGCGGCAAGAGCGTAGCAATCGTAGGTTCGGGTCCGGCTGGGCTCGCGGCCGCGCAGCAACTATGTCGCGCCGGTCATGCGGTAACAGTCTACGAAAAAGCGGACCGCATTGGTGGATTGCTTCGCTATGGCATTCCTGAGTTCAAGCTGGAGAAGCACATCATCGATCGCCGCCTCAAGCAGATGACCGCCGAGGGCGTGAAGTTCGTGACCAACGCTCACGTCGGAGGAAATATTGCGGTCGGGGATCTGCGTCGTGATTTCGATGCGATCGTTTTAGCCGGCGGTTCCGAGCAGCCTCGCGAATTAAAGATTCCCGGTCGCGAGTTGAAGGGAATTCACTTCGCCATGGAATTCCTGCCGCAGCAGAACAAACGCTGCCACGGCGATGCCTTGGACCATGCAACTGACATTCTGGCGACGGGCAAGCGCGTCGTGATCATTGGCGGAGGCGACACGGGCGCGGATTGCCTCGGCACCTGCCATCGACAGAAGCCGATTTCCGTTCACCAGTTCGAGATCATGCCGAAGCCGCCGGAGGAGCGCTCTCCGCAAACGCCCTGGCCGCTTTGGCCGATGCAGCTTCGCGTTGAAGGTGCACATGAGGAAGGCGGCATCCGCGATTGGAGCCTTGCCACGACAGGCTTCACCGGTGACGAGGACGGAAACGTGAAGCAACTTCACGCCGTACGCGTCGGTCCGCCTCCGAAGTTCGAAGCAATCGCGGGCACCGAGTTCACGATGGATGCCGATCTTGTCCTGATCGCTATGGGATTCCTCGGTCCCGTCCGCAATGGAATGATCGAACAGTTGGGCGTTCAACTGGATAATCGCGGAAACGTCTCTACCGACCAGAACTACATGTCATCGGTTCCCGGTGTTTTTGCAGCCGGAGATATGCGACGAGGGCAGTCACTTGTGGTTTGGGCGATTTCGGAAGGGCGCAAGGCTGCGGCTTATGTGGATCAATACTTGAAACAACTTGGCGTTCAGCCGCGCGTCGAACCTTCACAGATCTACCCGAACGCTATTCGGATCGCATAGCCGCTTCGACTTCACCAAACAACCTGGGAAGCTGGCGCGCATCGTCTGCAGAGTTCCCGAAGCGAGCTGACTCGTACACGCTAGTGAACTGTGTTACTAGCAGACGAAGCCGGTTGTCCTCGATCTTTCGCACGAATTCCTGTGGAGTCTCTGTCTCGTTCTTCTGCATTCCGCGTCGCGCCAGAATCCTGGCCAGGCGTTGATACCACATTGAGGCAGCTTGTTCCGGGGCGCGCTCGGGATGGGCTCCGAGCCAGTGTTCATGCAGGGCACGCAGAAGGCGTCCGAGGTTCGCAAAAAGAACAAGCGCCAAAACGATTCCGCCTGCGATCAGGATCCACCGGCGAGGAGAGTTCTCAACCCGATCCTGGCTGCGGCGCGCCCAATCGAGCATAGAAGCGTAGCGCGTGCGAGCCCACAGCCGCGCGCCTTCCCACATCCCGCGCGAAGTGTTGATCGCGGCTTTCCCTAAAACGTATTGGTTCGAACTGTCGTAGCTCACGACCCAATCGCGCCAGAATGATGCAGCAGCATCCATGTAAAGCGAAAGTCGCGCCCATCCTTGCGGAGTGCCAACGTTTCCTCCGGGTGTTGGATCGAAAGTTTGCCAGCCGTATCCGGGGAAGTAGGCTTCAACCCATGAGTGCGCATCTTTGGCACGCACCACGTAGTTTCCGGTGATGTCGTTGAATTCGTCGCTGCGAAATCCATTGACCACGCGCGAAGGAATTCCCAGGGTGCGCAACATGACAGCCATCGACGATGCGAAGTACTCGCAGTGTCCCTGCTTTCGCTCGAAGAGAAAATTGGCCACAGGATCTTTGACTTCGGTCTTCGGCAGTTGCAGCGTGTACCCGAAGCGAGTGCGAAGATAATTCTCGATGACGATCGCCTTGTCGTAATCGGTCTTGGCTGAGATCGTGACCTGTGACGCCAACCGAGCGATTCGCGGATCGGTCTCCGAGGGAAGGGCGAGATAGATGTTGGCAACGCTCGAAGGATAGTTGCGACCGGCTGCGCGTAGTTGGGGCGCAGTTGGCGTTGCGATATCCGATGTCGCCTCATAACGAGTGATGGCGCGCTGGAAGTCATAGTCGTAGATGCTGCCACCGGAATCGGCAGCAATCTGGCGGTAATCGCCGCGCAGACTGAAAGCCCAGGGAGCGAGAAAGAAAACGTTTGTCCCAATGGGCTCCATCAGCACTTTGTAATGGATGAGCTTCTCGTGTTGCAGGCTGGCGGTTGCGTAGGATCGTGGAGCGCGACCGTCGCTGGGCAAGGCAAAAGTCGTATCCGGTCGTCGCGACAATGGGGAAGCGTCGCGTGCATTCGTCCACGTATGTCCATCGAATTTTGCCAGCGACACTCCGCGCCAATGCAGATCGTACAAGCCGGCTTGGTCTCCGTCGATCTGGACGTGCATCACGACTGAGTTGGACTGTTGAATCTGGCCAATCTGTCCCAACTGGACGTGATCGCTGAAGCCCGAAGAAAAGTCTGTGCCGTAAGAATATCCGCCCAAATAACCGGCTGACATGCGGGGCATGACAAAGAACAGCGCGGCGGCGCAGAAGAGAATCACCAGCATGAGCGCGGGCACGAAACGGACCAGCGCAAAAGCAAGATGCCGATGCTCGTGGGGATCGCTGGAATGCCTGGCTTGAATGTTCGCCGCGATTCCCGATTGACGCATTTCCATCAAGACAAACGTGGCGACAGCCATCAGCATGAACGCGGCGAACGAAAACAGAAATATGCTGTCGACCGTCAAAACCGCCGAGGCAAGAACCATGAGGAAGGCGAGAATCGCAAGCATGATGTGATCGCGCTCGCGGCGAATGGAGAAGGTTCGGACTACGACTCCGAACAGCGCGAGGTGGACCGTAGCGGAAAGAAAGCTGCGGGAGACGACAAGGTAGTCGATCGCGAAGAAGACGAAGTATGCGATCGACAGCGGCGTGGTCCATCGCTCAGAAATCACAAAGCGGCGGCGCTTGGCCAGCAAGTATCCGCGAACAGCCAAGGCAATCGCTACCAAGATGATTGAAGGAAGATCGAGTCCTCCTGTTCCTGCCAGCGTGCCAAATCCAGTCAAGACAAGTAGATACAGGGCGAGTTCGAAGTAGTTGTCGATTGCTCGCTGTACCGAAATCACGCCGGAATTTGTGGAAGGCGACGACATTGGGGACCGTTTTTGCGGTGGAATTCTATTGTTCGACAGATCGATCAAAAAAGGGAAGGGTCAGAGAAGGAATTCTTGCACCGAAAGTCACGTGGGGAGATGGAGAGTTCAGGGAGATTATCCGGCAGGCGCAAGACTCTGAGTTGTTCCAATTTGGGACTTGGGAGTGGCGCGGGGTAATACCCCCTCCCTTGGGTCTATTGGAATCATGAATTTAGCGGGAAATGTCGAACTAAATCCTGGGGCTCAATGAGTTAGGGGCAAAATCTTGAGCCGCAAGGAGTTATGGTGCGATTCTTTCTTTCCGCAATCGCGACTATGGAACCATCATAGCGGTTTGGCGAGGAGCGTCAAGAGATTCCGGTGGGATATTTGTGTTGTGTTCCCAGAACGGGAAATGCGTCTTTGGTCAGGCCAATGTCCTGAACAGGAAACCATTGAAGATGGGGATCGGCCTGGGGCTAGATGAGTGCAAGATGGCGATTTCAAGGATCATCACGCGCAGGTCGCTTCCTGTATTCGAATAGGGTACGTTGGGAGAACAATGGGCATGCATGTGTCTACAGGGCGGGGAGACCAGTGACAAAGATTTGGGAAAGGCTCTACCTCGGGAGTCTCAAAGATGCGGTGCAACTGGCGCGTTCCAATCCGCGGCGTATCGCGACCGTGATTTCGCTTTGCCGCCAGAAGGCTGTTCCGCGAGCACCGAAGATCATCTACATCCAGATTCCAATCCCGGACGCGGCTCCGATCTCTGCGCAAAAGTTGGAAGACATCCTGTACGCCATAGCGATAGGCGTGCGGCGAGGCAGCGTGCTGGTACATTGCCGCGAGGGCATGAACCGATCGCCGATCCTGGTTGCAGCCTGGATGGATCGTAGCGGCTATGCGGAAATTGACAAAGCATTGTCGGAGATTGCAAAACTCAGGGATCTCGCACCTTCGCGCGCATTGCTGACCAGTGTACGGGACTTACTACGCGAGTGAAAATGGAAGGATTTTCAAAGCGGGCGTAATATCCGCAATAGCGCTCAGAACCCCAGCAGCATTCGCGAATTATCGAAAGTCTCCTCCACCATATCGAGCGGCGGGCCATTGCCGTTCAGGCCGCATAAAACCGATTAGTCTATTAGGAAGAAATGAACTGGCTGGCACATCTCTATTTGTCGGAGCCCAAGGCGGAGTTTCGGATGGGAAATCTCTTGCCGGATCTGACCTCCGCGCCCCATCTCAAGTTTCTTCCTGAAACATATCAGCGGGGAATTCGCTGCCATCGCCGGATCGACCTTTTCACTGATGCACATCCAAGGGTGCGGTCCTGCGTGCGACGTTTTCCAGCGCCCTACCGGCGCTTCGGGGGCATCCTAACGGACGTGTATTTCGATTATTTTCTTGCTCGCGACTGGGGCGAATATTCCGCCGTGCCTCTCGCCGAATTCATCGGCGAGTTCTATTCCGACATTGAAACCTGCTCTGCTGTGATCCCGTCCGAAGCGAAACAAAGGCTGCAACGAATGCGGGACGAGGACTGGCTCGGGCGCTACCACCACCTCGAGGGCGTAGCCGAGATCCTGGGGCGAATCGGTCGCCGCTTCCGGCGGCCCTTGGATCTGACGGATTCGTTGCCGATATTTCAGGAACATGAGACCGCCTTTCTGGAAGACTTCGAGAGTTTTTTCCCGGAGTTGAAAGCGCACCTGCGATAAGCAAGTATCGCGGATGTCGAAGCGCATCGGGCGACCGTTCGTTTCTGATTCCGAATGCTAGAATGATTCAGGTCAGGTATCGGTCTCACGCGACGCACTCCCGCCAACCCCGCCAGGTCCGGAAGGAAGCAACGGTAACGGGCTCTTGCGTGTGCAGTGAGTCCCCGGTACCTGACTTAATTGTTTTCCACAGCAACCTCCCAAAGTTCCCCAACCTCTGATTACCCGGTTTTACGTTCTTTTACCACTCTTTGCGCAGGAAACGCCTTTTCGGGCCATCTATAGAAGTGAGAAGTTGAGATCGACCCGCCCGAGGAGAATTATGGAACGTCGCAATACTACCCCCGATTATCACGTCACCATTCGAGTATCCGGAAAGCTGTTCCAGGGTCACCTGGAGTATCTGGATCAACTTGTTCGTTCCGCGATCGAGTGCCATCTGTGGCCTCTGCTGAGTCTCTCGCTGCTGGAGGAATTGGACCGCGACGCTCTCTTCTACTTGATCAACGGTGAGAACCGGGAATTCGGAATCATCTCGTGCCCTAATTTCATTCGCGAATGGATGGATCACGAACGGGAGAGAGCGGCGGCTTGATTTCGGAAGCCTGCTTACAACTGCGGCCTTCGCGCGTCTAGACTCAATCGAGTCCTGGAGGCGGGGGCATGGTCCATCTGCGTTATGTCTTGTCGGTTATCACTCTGAGCCTATTGTCGAATGCCGCGGCAGGGCAGAGCTCCAAAGTAAACACACTGCTCGACATGGCGGAGTTCGTTCATGACTGGCAGATTTCGAAACAGTTCACAATCGATGTTGCCGACGCTATGCCGGCGGAGTTCTACGGCTTCAAGCCCAATCCCGAGGAAATGACGTTCGGTGAGCAAATGCTCCATATCGCTGTGTCGAATGTTTACCGGTTCCAGCAGATTACCGGGATGCAGTCGCCGTTTCCGGTCGATCTCAATAAGCCCCTAAACCGGGATAAGGCGAACGTTCTGAAAGTGCTGGAGCAATCGTTTGATTATGTGATTGAGGCCCTTCCGCGCATCACTCCTGAGCAGCTTCAGCGCACGTGGCATATCCCATCATGGAAGGGGCGAAACGATCCGGACGGGCGAGCGATGATCCTGAACATGTTCGTTCACACTGCACATCATCGGGCGCAATGCGAGGTTTACATGAGGGCCAAGGGGATCAAGCCACCTGATTACACGTTCTGATCCGGTTGCTGACTAGCAGACCGATGGATTCAGGTTAGACATTCTGCCCGGCATCCTGCAAAATACTCGGTTTCTTATTTTCCAGGAGCCCTGATTGACTACTACGCGCGCCAAAATCACCGCGCTGGGGACGTATGTGCCTCCGCGGGTTCTCAGTAATGCTGATCTGGAAAAGATGGTTGATACCACGAGTGAATGGATTCTTGAACGCGTCGGGATCCGTGAGCGTCACATTGCCGACAAGGGCGTGGCGGCCAGCGATCTGGCGGTCGCCGCGGTGAAGAATTTGATCGAGTCCCATCCATTTGATCTGCAGGAAGTGGATCTGATTGTAGTGGGCACGGTCACCCCTGACATGATGTATCCGTCGACCGCTTGCCTGGTGCAGCACAAGCTTGGGATCGAGAATACCTGGGGGTTCGACGTTTCGGCGGGATGCTCCGGCTTTGTTTATGCCCTGAACACCGGCGTGAAGTTTGTGGAGTCAGGCCAGTATAAAAAGGTTCTGGTGATCGGCGCCGATGTGAACTCTTCGATGACCGACTATACGGATCGCGCCGTGTGCATCATTTTTGGAGACGGAGCAGGCGCGGTTCTGCTTGAGCCGTGCGCCGATGGTGAGGGAGTCATCGATCACGTGGCACAGGTGGAAGGCATGGGCGGACAGTACCTTTTTATGCCCGGGGGAGGGAGTCTGAATCCCGCCAGCCATGAGACGGTCGACCAGAAGATGCATTACATCCATCAGGATGGGAAGAATGTTTTCAAGTATGCGGTGAAGAAGATGGCGGAAATGACGGAGCGGGTCCTGGAGCGGAACAAGCTCACGGGGAAAGACGTGGATTGCTTCATCGCGCATCAAGCGAACCGCCGGATTATCACCGCGACGGCCGACCGCCTAGGGATGCCGCTGGAAAAAGTCGTCATCAATATCGATCGTTTCGGAAACACGACAGCGGGCACGATTCCCATCGCCATGCAGACTGCGATTGACGAAGGCAAATTGAAGAAGGGCGATATGCTGCTGGTCGCGTCGGTGGGGGCTGGCTTTACTTCGGGAGCGACGCTGATGCGATGGGCGTTTTAAAGCGGGCGTCGGACCTCAGACTTCAGACCTCGGGCTTCGGGCATCGGGCATCGATCCTTCGGCGCCCAGGTTGATCGGTATTTTTCCTGAGGCCCGAGGTCTGAGGTCCGACGCCCGGTTTGTGTGGTTAGACATTCTTTCCTTGATCCTTCACAATAAGTCATCTCTTTCAGGGGTTCTATTTGAACAAACCGATCCGCGCCAAGATCAGTGCTCTGGGCACGTATGTGCCGCCTCGTCTACTAACCAACGCCGACCTCGAGCGAATGGTCGATACCAACAACGAATGGATCATGACACGCGTGGGCATCCGCGAACGTCACATCGCAGAGAAGGGTGTGGCGAGCAGCGACCTGGCAGTGGAGGCATCGCGGAAAGCGCTGGCTCAGCGCGGGATGGAACCTAGCCAAATCGAGGCGATTGTTCTGGGCACTGTGACGCCCGACATGTTTTTTCCCTCTACCGCGTGTGTTGTGCAAGACAAACTCGGCGCTAAGGGAGCGTGGGGATTCGACCTCTCTGCGGCGTGTTCTGCTTTTCTCTATTCATTGCAGGTGGGGGCACAGTTCATTGCCAGCGGGGCGCACAAACGCGTGCTCGCGATCGGTGCAGACGTGATGTCGTCGATCATCGACTACACCGACCGTGCAACGTGCGTGATCTTCGGGGACGGAGCGGGCGCGGCGATTCTCGAGCCGGCGGAGAGTGATTCGGAAGGGCTCATCGATTTCATCCACGAAGTGGACGGCTCGGGCGGGCAATATCTATATATGCCCGGCGGGGGCAGCTTGCATCCGACGAGCAAGGAAACGATCGCAAAGAAGATGCATTACGTTCACCAGGATGGGCAACAGGTGTTCAAGTTTGCCGTGCGGAAGCAGACCGAACTCTGTCTGAGACTGCTGGAGAGGAATGGGCTGAAGGGCTCCGACATCGATGTGTTCATTCCGCATCAGGCCAACTTGCGGATTATTAACGCCACAGCCGACCGGCTAGGTTTGCGTCCGGAAAGCGTGATCATCAATATCGACCGCTACGGCAACACCACGGCGGGCACCATACCGTTGGCCATGGGCACCGCGATCGAAGAGGGCAAACTGAAGAAGGGAAGTCTGGTGTTGCTGGCATCGGTGGGGGCGGGATTCACGATCGGAGCGACGTTGCTGCGGTGGGCTTACTAGGGCGGGCGTCGGGCGTTGGACCTCGGACCTACTCCCTGAGGTCCGAGGGCGGCGGTCTGAGGTCCGGTTTTCATGACGTTGGTAACTCTCCGAAGTGTATTTTCGTAGCGTCGCGACGATTCCAACTGGTATTGTCGTCGAACGTTCGCCTGCACGTTGGGATGCCGGCGGGCGTGTATGCGCATGATCCGCACCATCTCCTATTGCCTTCTGTTAGCCTTTAGCGCGGTCAGTCTGGCTGCGCAACAGCCTGATCCTCGCGAAAGCAAACTCATGGTTCTTGAGCGCCTGTGGAATGAAGCCCAGGTCAATCGCGACTCAGCTGCCCTCGATGCCCTGGTTTCGAGCCGGTTCGTCAATACGGAATGGGACGGGGAGCTCAGCGACAAGCAGAAATTCCTCGCCGACATCCGAGATCCCCGCTTCAAGCCGGCGCAAGCCAACATTCAAGCCGTCAAGATGAACTTCTTCGGGGAGACCGCGGTCGTCACCGGTATTTACCATACCCAAGGCACGTACCAGGGCAAGTCGTACGATCACGTCGGGCGCTTTACCGACACGTGGGTCTTCGACCAGGGCAAATGGCAGTGCGTTGCCAGCCATACCAGCCTGCTGAAGAAGTAGCAACCTGGCTGCTTCAGCTCCATGATTTAGAGCGTTTCGTCTTATACCCCCATAAATTCTTTTTATGCAGCAAGTCCGCATCCGCGCGGAAGAGCGGTGATCTAATCAGGCTGTGGCAAACGCTTCGCGGGATTGATCATGGAAGCTGCATCTGCTCCTCGCGCGTGGAAATTGCTGCTTGCCTTCGCCATCATCTACCTGGTGTGGGGATCTACGTTCCTCGCGATCCGGGTTGGCGTGCGCGATGTTCCACCCTTCCTGCTTGCAGGAATCCGGTTTCTGATCGCGGGATTGGTTCTGTTTGCGTGGATGCGCGCTAAAGGCACAGTCTCGCCGACACCGCGAGAGTGGTTCTCGGCGACCTTGCTGGCTGTGCTGATCTTTGTTCTCGACTACGGGCTGCTCTTCTGGGCTGAACGCCGCGTGCCATCGGGGATCGCAGCGGTGATGATGGCTACGATTCCGGTGTTCATGACCTTGTCCGAAATTTTGTTTCTGAAGACGCAACGCCTTACTCCTCGTCTGGGCGCCGCGCTCCTGGTGGGTATCGGTGGGGTGCTCGTGCTGGTCAGCCGAAGTATCAGCTTCGGGGACTCCCCTATCGATACGATCGGGGCCGCCGCGCTGATCGTGGCAGCAATCGGCTGGTCGGTGGGGTCCGCGTTGACGCTGAAGCTTCCGTTGCCTTCGTCAAAAGCCATGAGTTCCGGCGCGCAGATGTTTGCCGGAGGAGTGTTGCTGATGCTGACGTCCTGGCTTCTGGGAGAGTTCCATGGATTCCGCGTGCAGGCGGTTTCCATCAAGGCGTGGCTTGCGCTGGCATATCTGATCGTGGCGGGTTCGATTGTTGCGTTCACGGCCTATGTCTGGCTGATTCATCATGAATCGCCCACCAAGGTTGGCACCTATGCATATGTGAATCCCGTGGTGGCGGTGCTGCTCGGATATTTCCTGGGTGGAGAGGGACTTTCTCTGCGCACGATTGTGGGGACGATGCTGGTGCTGGTGAGCGTGGTGGTGATTACGACTACGCCGAAGAAACAGGTCAGCACATTGCCACAAGTGGGTGAATCGACTGAAGCGGTGAATTCGTAGAATCTAAAGGGATGCTTCGACTGCGGCTGATCTTCGCGTTCGCGAAGCTCAGTCCTCGATCAGCATGACAGGGTTTCAGGACATCTTTATGAGATAGCTGCAAGCGGCCAGCGAGGACTACGGGTGGGTCATTCTCTCCGGCTTCACCAGTTGATCGAACTCCTCGCCCGTTAGATATCCGAGCTTCAGCGCGGCTTCGCGCAGGCTTGAATGCTCGACGTGTGCGGTGTGCGCGATTTGCGCTGCCTTGTCATAGCCGACCTTGGGAGCCAGTGCGGTGACCAGCATCAGCGAATTCTTCACGTACCAGTCGACCTTGGCGCGATCGACCTCGATGCCTTTAATCATGTACTCGACGTAGCCGTGGCAAGCATCGGTGATCAGCGTGACGGAGTGCAGGAAGTTGTAGATGATCACCGGCTTGAAGACGTTGAGTTCGAAGTTGCCCTGCGATCCGCCAAAACCGACGGCAGCGGTTGCGCCGTGCACCTGCACGCAGACCATGGTCATGGCCTCGCACTGGGTCGGGTTGACCTTGCCCGGCATGATTGAAGACCCCGGTTCATTTTCCGGAATCGACAACTCGCCCAATCCGCAGCGTGGGCCGGAGGCCAGCCAACGAATGTCGTTGGAAATCTTCATGAACGAGGCTGCCAGGGTCTCCATTGCGCCTTGTGCGAACACGATTTCATCATGGGCCGACAGCGCGGCAAACTTGTTGCCATGCGAGCGGAAGGGGAGTCCGGTGAGTTCAGCAATCTTCTTTGCCGCGCGCTCGGCGAACTCAGGATGGGTGTTGAGGCCGGTTCCTACGGCAGTTCCGCCGATTGCCAGATCGTAAAGACCTTCAAGGGTCTGCTCCAGGCGCTTGATGTCGCGCTCCAACAGGCTGGCCCAGCCGCCGAATTCTTGTCCAATGGTCAGAGGGACCGCGTCTTGCAAATGGGTGCGGCCAATTTTGACGATGTCGTGAAATTCCTTCGCTTTGGCAGCGATTGTATCGTGAACGCTCTTGACCGCGGGAATAAGTGCGTTCCTCACTCTCTCCGCCGCCGCAATGTGCATCGCTGCTGGGAACGTATCGTTCGATGACTGCGACATGTTGACGTGGTCGTTGGGATGGATTGGGTTCTTCGATCCAAGTTCACCGCCGGCAATTTCAATGGCGCGGTTCGAGATGACTTCGTTCACATTCATGTTGGTCTGTGTTCCGCTGCCGGTTTGCCATATACGGAGCGGAAACTGATCGTTCAGTTTTCCGGAAATGACTTCGTCCGCCGCTTGTGCGATCAGCTTTGCTTTGTCAGCCGGCAGCTTCCCAAGATCCTGATTTACGAGCGCGCAGGCTTTCTTCAGAATCCCGAAGGCGCGAATCAATTCCGGCGGCATGGTGTCGCGCCCGATATTGAAGTGCAGCAAGGATCGCTGCGTCTGCGCTCCCCAATAGACATTCGAGGGGACTTCGATCTTGCCCATGCTGTCGGATTCGATGCGAGTCTTGGTGGCGGGTTCGGTGACAGTAGACATGAGGGCTCCTGAAGCGAGCGGGGATATGAAGGTAACCGCAAATTATAGCGCGGAGTCTGAGTATGAGGAGGCTCGCGACGGCCTCCGAAGCTCCGCGTGCTAGAATCAAAAGTTTCCGACTGCGCTCGAACCCTCGTCGACTCGAGCTGTCCGCCCCGACTTCATGCCTGAATTCTTCGCCGCTGAAGATATCGATACACTGCCGAAGGCCAAGACGAAGCCTCGCGCAGAGATGCGGACTGACATCATCGTGATCGGAGCCGGGCCGACGGGGTTGGCTTGCGCGATCGAGGCGCAGAAAATCGGATTGAGGGTCATCGTTCTCGACAAAGGATGCCTGGTCAACTCGCTATTCCACTATCCGGCGAACATGGTTTTCTTCACGACGCCGGAGTTGCTCGAAATCGGCGACATCCCATTCACCACGGCTCAGCAGAAGCCCACACGAGAGGAAGCGCTCGAGTACTATCGCAAGGTTGCCGAGCACTATCATGTTGACGTTCGCCAGTATGAGTGGGTCAAGACCGTCATGGGCGAAGACGGAAATTTCAGTATTACCGCGACGGATCGGGCTGGCCGTCCGCATGATTATCTTGCGAAAAAAGTGATCGTGTCGACTGGTTATTACGATCTGGCGAACCAGTTGAACATCCCGGGCGAGGACCTGCCGAAAGTGTCGCACTATTATGGCGAACCTCATCCGTATTACGACACGGACGTTCTCGTCATTGGAGGCAAGAATTCGGCAGCGATTGCGGCGCTCGATCTGTGGCGTCACGGGGCGCGCGTATCGCTGGTGCACCGGGAAGCGCAACTTCACCATCACGTCAAGTACTGGATCAAGCCTGACCTGGAGAACCGCATCAAGGCGGGAGAGATTGAAGCCTACTTCAACAGCTACGTGCAGGAAATTGGGATTGACCACGTTGTGGTGGTTGCGCCCCGGGGACCCATGCGCCTGCAGAATGATTTCGTGCTGGCCCTCGTCGGGTATCACCCCGACTACGATTTCTTGCGGAGTATGGGGATTGAATTGTCAGAGCAGCAGTGCCGGCCGGTCTGCGACCCGGTGTCGTTGGAAAGCAACGTCCGCGGAATCTATGTTGCGGGCGTGATCGTGGCAGGCTCGCGCACCAATGAGATTTTCATCGAGAA
>QIAL01000308.1 GCA_003225535.1 Acidobacteriota bacterium
CGACAACGACATCGTGTTTTTCAAGGAAGTAGCCATCAAACCGCTCAAGAAGTAAGGATGCGAGCCAGGCGCGGGATCGATCGCGCAAGATCAGGCGCTACGATCGCGAGTTGGGTTCTTCGGCGCGCAGACTGCGCGTGCACAGGCGAACAATCTAGAAACCTCAAGAGGAGGAATTCGGCATGAAACGCATTCTTTCCCGGCGTGCATTCTTACAAGGAAGTGCGGCCGCGGCCGGCGGCCTGGCAGTTGCGAAGACAATCAAACTTGAAGCGGCACCGTTGCGGCGGGCGGTTGCCCCCAGCGACCGGGTTCGATTTGGCATGATCGGAATCGGCATGCAGGGCTCAGGTCTGCTCGGCCAGGCAATCACGATTCCTGGCGTCGAGTGCGTTGCGGCCGCGGACTTGTACGACGGCCGCCACACGCTGGCACGGGAGATCACGGCGAATCCGAGTTTGCCGACCACGCGAAAATATCAGGAGTTGCTGGATCGCAAGGACATCGACTGCATCGTGGCGGCGGTTCCGGATCACTGGCATCGCCGGGTCGTAGTCGATGCCTGCAATGCGGGCAAAGATATCTACTGCGAAAAGCCGATGTCGCACACCGTGGCTGACGGCTTAGCGATGGTCGAGGCGGCGCAAAAAAACAATCGCATCGTGCAGATTGGTTCGCAGCGTGTGAGTTCGGTGCTGTGTGCCAAGGCAGCGGAACTGTACAAGGGCGGCGCAATCGGCGACATCGAAATGGTGGAACTCACGCTTGGTCGCAACGACCCGACCGGGGCATGGGAATATCCGCCGCCGACTGATCTTTCTCCGCAAACAGTGGACTGGGATACTTGGCTCAACGATGCGCCGAAAGTTCCCTTTAACAAGCTGCACTTCGCGCGCTGGCGCTGCTGGAGAGCCTACGGCACTGGCGTCGCTGGAGATCTCATGGTGCACCTGATCAGCGGCATGATGGCGACTTTGGGCTGGAATGAAATCCCCCGTTCCGCCACGGCAATGGGCGGCATTTTCCGCTTCAACGATGGCCGCGATATGCCCGACTTCCACACTGTGCTCTTCGACTATCACGGGATCCCGGTCTATGTTCGGCTTGACCTGGGATGCGAGACGCCGGAACTGGCGCGCTTCATGGGACCAAAGGGTCTGCTCGACGCGGGCGAATTCGAACTCCGCCACGCTTCGCAGACAGGCATGGATGCGGATCCCAGCTACTACAGCTTCAGCTTCCCGGCCAAAATGCGCGAGGAGTACGTAAAGCTGTGGCACGCGGAACACGATCCGACACTCGGAAAAGAACCGCTACGTGAGGATACCGTTTACAGAGGACACGATTGGGACGATATGAAACCGCACCTGAACGTGTTCTTCCAGGCGGTGAAGTCGCGCAATCCGGTGACCGAAGACGCGGTTTTCGGGAACCATGCGGCCGTCGCCTGCCACATGGCGAACGAGTCGTATTTCCGCCAGAAGCCAGTCACATGGGATGCGGCTTCGAAGACGATCAAGTCCTAGCTCGCAGGAGGAACCATGCGCCCGACCTCTTTGGCCGGGCGGCACCGGAGAATCATTCCGGTTCTGCTCGGAGTTCTTTTCCTGAACGTGCTTGCCCTAGGGCAGGACCTTCCTGCGGCTAAACCCGAATCAGTCGGCCTTTCTTCTGATCGTCTGGAGCGCATCGCGACGGCGGTACAGCATGATATCGACGACAAGCGCATTGCAGGCGCCGTCACGCTCGTCGTCCGTCACGGCAAAGTGGCGTGGTTCAAGGCGCAGGGAATGTCGGACCGCGAAGCGGCGAAAACAATGCCGACCGATGCGATGTTCCGCATTTGCTCGATGACCAAGCCCATCACAAGCGTCGCCGTGATGATGCTTTATGAAGAAGGCAAGTTCCTGCTGGATGATCCGGTGTCGAAGTACTTGCCCGAGTTCAAGAATCCGAAAGTGCTAGTGAAACCCGCGTCGGGCGCGACTTACACGATTCCGGCAACCAAGGAAATCACAATTCGCGATCTGCTACGCCACACTTCGGGAATTACCTATCAGTGGAATGATGATCTGGGACCGACGTACGAAAAGGCAGATGTGGCCAGCGGGCTACTGCAGTTTGACGGCACCATCGCCGACAACGTGAAGCATCTGGCCGCGCTTCCTCTGCTGTTCAATCCGGGGGATCGATTCGAATACAGCCTTGGCGTGGACGTGCTGGGCCGTCTGGTGGAACTTGTCTCTGGAAAACCGCTGGATGAATTTTTCCGCACACGCATCTTTGAACCCGTCGGGATGAAGGACACCTACTTTTTTCCGCCCGAAAACAAGTTGAATCGCTTGGCCACGGCGTACACCTACTATCCCGACAAGGGGCTGAACCGATTTCCGGATGCGCCGATCCGCGAAGGGAGTTTCGTTTATTCGGCCGATTATCCTTCGCGCGGTCCGAAGAAGCTCTTCTCCGGCGGAGCTGGCCTGGTCTCGACCGCTATGGATTATGCCCGCTTCTGCCAGATGATGCTCGACGATGGCAAGGTAGGCAACAGGCGTGTATTGAGCAGAAAATCAGTCGAATTGATGACGCATGACCAACTCGGGAAGATCGCGGCAGACATGGGATTCGGCCTGGGTTTCGGAGTGGATGGAGTGAAGGCACCACTTTCAGAGTTGGGCTCAGTCGGATCCTACGAATGGGGAGGATTTTTCTACACAGGCTTTTCGATCGATCCGAAAGAACAGATGATTGTGATCTTCATGGCACAACTGCATCCGACCGGCGATTTGACGCTGGATCGGCAGGTGCATGAACTGGCGTATCAGGCGATCAACGATTAGGAGAGTGTTGAATTTTCATTATTGATCGTTGAATGAAATCAAGGGCGGCGGTTTTCATTCGTCAATGATCAATCAAAAATCTCTCCCAGCCGGTATATCATTTCAGTAACGCAGTCTTCGTCAGTCTTCTGCAACCTTCTCCGCTCTGGAGCACGGCATGTCTACGATTCATCTCGCTATCAACGACAAGAGTTACAGCGTTGACACAGATCCCAAAACCAGCCTGCTCACCGTCTTGCGGGAGCATCTTGACCTGACCGGAAGCAAGTATGGATGTGGCGAGGGCCAATGCGGCGCCTGCACGGTGCTCATTGACGGCAAAGCGCAGCGCTCGTGCATCACGCGAGTCGGCTCGGTCGCCGGCAAACAGATCACGACGATTGAAGGACTGGCAAAGGGAGACCGCCTGCACCCCGTGCAGCAGGCGTTTCTCGATGAAGATGCGATGCAGTGTGCGTATTGCACATCGGGAATGATCATGTCGGCAGTGGCCCTATTGCAGAAGAATCCGGGGCCTGACGAGAAAGAGATCATCGATTTCATGGACGGGAACGTTTGCCGTTGTGGAACTTATCCGCGGATTGTGCGCGCTATTCAGAGGGCGGCGAAGGCACAAGCGCCGGCAGTGGCGAAAGGAGTGAGCCGATGAGAGCGAAAACCAATGCCGGGATTTTTCTGGAGCCAGAACGTTACGAACTCAGAGCCGCCGCTCCATACCGGTTCGATCTCGACCGCCGCGACTTCTTCAAATTTCTGGGGGCGGGTGTTGTGGTCGTGTCGGTCCTGAAGCCCGCGATTGTCGCACAAGAGTCGGGGGGCGGCAGACAACGGCGCGGAGAATCGCTTCCACAGCAGATTGATGCCTGGTTGCATATCGGCGAGAACGGCAAGGTGACGGTTTACACCGGAAAGGTGGAGGTGGGCCAGAACATACGGACTTCCTTGAGCCAGGCTGTAGCAGAAGAGCTTCACATTCCGATCAACAGAATTGAAATGGTGATGGGGGATACGCAGCTCACGCCATTTGACATGGGAACATTCGGCAGCCGGACGACTCCTACGATGAATCCGCAGCTTCGCAAGGCTGCGGCTGCAACGCGCGAGATATTGATTGGCCTGGCGGCGTCGCAATGGAAGACTGACCAGCAACAATTGGTCGCTTCGGACGGCAGGATCGTTGATCCGAAGAGTAATCGCTCCATCGAATATGCAGCACTGCTGAAGGGGCAACAGATTACGCAGAGTATCTCGGCAGATCAGCCGTTGATTCCTGCGACAGAGTGGAAGGTGGCGGGACAGCCTGCGCTGAAAGTCGACGGGCGAGACTTCGTCACCGGAAAGCATCGTTATCCTTCGGACCAGAAGTTGCAGAACATGCTCTACGGCAAAGTGCTCCGGCAGCCGTCTTTCAACGCGACGCTGGTGTCTGCTGATACGAAGACAGCCGAGCAAATGGGTGCGACGGTCGTGCTGGACGGCAATTTTGTAGGAGTCGCCGCCCCGAGCACTCAGGCAGCTGAGGCTGCCATCGCGGCCATTCATGCTGAGTGGAAGTCCGAGCCGCAGATTTCGAACAAAGAACTCTTTGACTTTCTTCGAAAGGATGCGCCACAGGGCAAAGATCCATCCGGCGATGGGGATCACTACGAGACGGGTTCCGTGGATCAGGCGATGTCATCCGCCGATCATCGCCTGCAGCAGAGCTACACGGTCTCTTACATCGCGCATGTCCCCTTGGAACCGCGGGCGGCGCTGGCGAATTGGGATGGTGATCAGTTAACTGTGTGGACCGGCACGCAGCGACCGTTTGGCGTGCGCGGGCAATTGGTGGAAGCATTCCATATTCCGGAAGAGAAGGTGCGGGTGCTGATGCCGGACACCGGCTCGGGATACGGCGGTAAGCATACTGGGGAAACTGCGATCGAAGCGGCGCGACTGGCGCGTGCTGCCAAGCGTCCCGTTAAAGTTGTGTGGACCCGTGAAGAGGAATTTTCTTGGGCATATTTCCGACCGGCGGGCGTCATCGATGTAATGAGCGGAGTTCGCAGCGACGGAACCATCACGGCCTGGGAATTTCATAATTACAATTCTGGCTCCGCGGGAATTCGCACGTACTACGATGTGCCCAACCAGCACATCGTGTTTCACGAAGTGCATTCGCCATTGCGGCAGGGGTCATACCGCGCCCTGGCAGCGACGGCCAATCATTTTGCCCGCGAATCGCATATGGACGAATTAGCGCACGTGCTGAAGATGGATTCTCTCGAATTCCGGCTTAAGAATCTGAAGAACGAGCGGCTCCGGGCTGTGTTTGAGGCGGCGGCAAAGCAATTCGGATGGGGCAAGAGTAAGAGTCCTGGACAGGGCTTTGGCATGGGCGGCGGGTACGAGAAGCTCGGGAATATCGCCACGTTCGCGGAAGTCAACGTGGACAGCAAATCGGGCGACGTAAGGGTCATGCGCGTGGTATCGGCGTTCGAGTGCGGTGCGATCGTCAATCCTGACAACCTGCGCAATCAGATCGAAGGATCAAATGTGCAGGGGCTTGGCGGAGCGCTCTTTGAGGCCATCGAATTCGAGAACGGCAAGATTTTGAATGGAAGGTTGTCACAGTATCGAGTGCCGCGATTTAGCGATCTGCCTGCTCTCGAAACCGTAATGCCCGATGATCGGCCTTGCGCCGGCGATCGCGAACGCGATCTTTGACGCGACTGGCGTGCGGTTGCGGGCGTTGCCGCTGATGCCCAATGGGTTGAAAGCAAGCTAACGGATTACGCACATTCTCTGGTCGGGTGAATTCTTTCGCAGGAGTCACGATGAGCAACTTCGTTCCCATCAATCGCCGCGAGTTTCTCGAAAAATCAGCTGCGGCAGTAGCAGCCGGGGCTGTGCTGCCACACACCGCACTCTCGTATTCCAGAATCCTCGGTGCGAACGACCGCATTTCACTGGCTCATGTCGGCATCGGGAATCGCGGCAGGGATCTTGATCTGATCGCATCGAAACTGAAGTCCAGTCACAACGTCGAGATGACCGTGGTGTGCGACTTATGGACGGTGAATCGTGAAAAGGCCACGGCGACGAACGCGGGCTACTACGGCAGGACGCCTCGAGCTGTGCAGCGCGTTGACGAGATTCTCGCGATGAAGGATGTGGATGGAGTGCTGATTTCAACCCCGGAACATTCGCATTCTCCGATCCTGAAAATGGTCGCCGAAGCCGGCAAAGATGGGCGTGATGCGGTGTTGCAGGCCAAAACCGTCGTTCAAGTTGGAACGCAGCATCGTAGCGAGCCATACCAGCGTGCCGCACAGGAAATTGCGCGCAGCGGCGCTCTGGGCGACGTCAGCAAAGTCGAAATCGAATGGAACTATCACGGGCCGCGTTGGCGCGGGCGTCCGGAGGTGAAACAGATTCGCGAGCAGGACACTGACTGGAGCAAGTGGCTGCTGACGAAACCGGCGCGGCCGTTTGATCCGCAGCTCTATTTTGAATTCCGGCTCTACAAAGACTTTTCCAGCGGAATCCCCGACCAGTGGATGAGCCATGCCATCGACCTGGTGCACTGGTTCATGGATGACAACTATCCCACATCGGTGATGTCAAATGGTGGAGTCTTTGCCTGGCACGATGGACGCGAGAATGCCGACACCTTTCAAACGCTGCTCGAATATCCCAAAGGATTCCTGGTCAGCTATTCCACCAGTTTCGGCAACGACGCGCCTAGCTTCACGCGATACATGGGGAAGAAGGCGACGCTGATTAACATTGGAGGCGAAGGAAGTCCAAGGTATCAAGTGATCGAGGAAAAAGGAACGCACGAGGACGATGTCGATATCGACCGGAAGAGAGAATCGAAGTATGTCTCACTGCCTGGAGAAAAAGGCTTGCCGCCTATGGGCATTGACGACCTGACCCTCGAGCACATGGCGAACTGGTTTGAATGCATGCGGTCGCGCGAACAGCCGCACTGCACGGTGCACGAAGGGTACGCACATTCCGTGGCATGCATGATGGCGACGGAGTCCTACTGGACGGGTAGGAAGATTTTCTGGGACGCCAGGACCGAAACGTTTTCGGACAGCCGACCGAGCTAGCTCTTGCACGTGTGCGTGTTGCCCAGGCAGTGGCCGACAACGTGCGCGAAATCTGTAATCGCAATTTCGGGATCGGCAAGATCAGGGTGCCAGACTTTCTCCCATTCGAAGCAGTAGAAGCCTTTGTAGCCGATCGATTGCAGCGCCTTGATCTGGCGCTCGATCGGAACGCTCCCGGTTCCGGTCAGAACGTATTTGCGGTCTTCCCCTTTGCCGACTGAGTCTTTCAGGTGTGTGTGGCGAATCCAGGGACCGAGTTGCTTGACGGTGAATTCCGGATCCTCATTGGAAGCCGCGAAGGTGTGGTGGGCATCCCACAACAATCCAACGTGCTCGGAATCAGCCGCCTTGAGAACATCTTTGAGCGTGGCTGAGGATGTGAAGTGATCATGAGACTCGATAATCACAGTCACAGACTTTGGACCTGCATATTGGCCGAGTTCGCGTAGTCCGGCAGCGACTCGTGCCTTTGTCGGATCGTCGGGCACCGGAGCATTGTCAGATTGCGCTTTGCCGCCGAACACGCGGACGTACGGCGCTCCCAGAGTTGATGCCAGATCGATGAAGCGTCGCGCATCGGCTAATTCCTTGGCGCGCTTATCCGCATCTTCCATGTAGAGGTTCGCGGAACTGCTGACGCAGGCGATGCGCAGCTTGTGATCTCGAATTTCTTTTTTCGTTTGCTCGATGCGATTGGCAGCGAAGATCGCATGAGAAGGCAGATCCATGTTCCCTTGCAGGCCACGTAACTCGATCGCGGAGAAGCCGTGCTGATGAGCGAATCCCAGAATCCTTGGCCAATCCCAGGCCGGACACCCGAGCGTCGAGAATGCGATCGGAATACGGCTCTTCTCAGTTTTTCCAAACAGTGGTGACATAATCGCTTGCGAGAGTGCAACGGCTGAGAGCGTTTTCAGGAATTGTCGACGGCTGCTCATGGAGCTACAGTTCCCCCTTCTTCATCTGCCGCACGGCGTAATCGCAAGCCCGGGCAGTGAGCGCCATATACGTCAAAGACGGATTCACGCATGACGACGATACCATGGCGCCTCCATCGGTGATGAACAGGTTCTTCACGCCGTGCGCCTGATTGAAGGAATTCAGAACCGAGGTCTTCGGATCGCGGCCCATGCGAGCCGTGCCCATTTCATGGATCGCGAATCCCGGCGGATCATTTCTTACAAAGGGCTCGATCTCTCTGCCTCCGACGGCAGCAAGCATCTCCGCGGCCGATATGGCCATGTCTTTGCGAAGGGCCAGTTCGTTCTCACTCCATCCGCAATGAATCTTGAGCGTGGGAATTCCCCAGGCATCGACCTTCTCTTTGTCGAGTTCGACGTAATTGTTATGGTTGGGCAGGCACTCCCCAAATCCACCAAAACTGAAGCGCCACGGCCCGGGCTTGCTCAGAGATTTCTTGAAGTCTGGGCCGAAACCCGTTTGCGAGATGCCCCGGTTCCATCCGTCGCGGTGAGCACCGCCCTGAAAGCCATAACCGCGCAGGAAGTCCGGATGCTTCGACTTTACATTGCGGAAGCGCGGCATGTAAGTTCCATTCGGCCTTCTACCAAGTTCAAGCCGGTCTTCATTGCCGGGAATTAGAGCGGTCGCCCCTCCCGCGGTCACGTGGTCCATCAAGTTATGTCCCAGTTCGCCGCTGGAGTTTGCCAGGCCATTCGAAAATTCGGACGTAGCCGAGTTGAACAGAATGCGCACGGATTCAAGTGCCGAAGCACACAGGAACACTATCTTGGCACGAAACTCGACTGAGGCTTTCGTCTTAGAATCAATGACGCGCACACCCGCGGCTCGCCTCGTTTTCTCATCGAAGATCACGCTGTGCACCACGCTGAACGGACGCAGGGTCATGCGCCCCGTCTTCTCAGCGGCAGGCAGTGTGGCGTTCAGGCTGCTGAAGTACGAACGCGTGATGCATCCGCGCTCGCAGGGGCCGCAATAGTGACAGGCTGCACGACCGCGGTGATCCTGGGTGAGGATCGCTGCTCGCCCGATCGTTAGAACGCGCTCGCCGCCAAAGTGCTTCGCCAACTCCGAGCGGACGAACTTTTCCGTGCAGTTCAATTCCATGGGAGGGAGAAACTTGCTGTCGGGAAGTTGCGCAAGTCCCAGGGCTTCTCCCGAGATTCCGGCAAATTCCTCGACGTAGTCATACCAGGGAGCGATGTCGGCATAGCGAATCGGCCAATCGACTGCTATTCCGTCGCGCAGGTTCGCTTCGAAATCGAGATCACTCCAGCGATAGCTCTGGCGCCCCCACATGATGGAACGCCCGCCGACCTGGCGCCCGCGAATCCAGCGGAACGGCTTGCCGGGATCGGTGGTGTAAGGATGCTCCTTGTCGCTGATGAAAAACTTTGAAGACCATTCGTCGCACGCGTAGCAGGTACTCTGGATCGGCTGCTCGGCCGCCAGCTTTTGCCGGTCGCCCATGCCGCGGAACTTCATCTCCCACTGGGGAACGTGCTCCACGTAATCTTCCTCGGGCACAATGTTGCGCCCGGCCTCGAGGACGAGCGTCTTGAGTCCCTTCTCTGTAAGCTCCTTGGCCGCCCATCCGCCCGTGATCCCGGACCCAACAACGATCGCATCGAATGTATTCGGTTCGCTCATCGTTGTTCCGGTTCCTCTTTGATGGGCTCTGCTGGGCATCCCTGATAGCTGCCGGGAATCATTTCGAAGTGCAGTTCGTCGGTCGCGCCCGCTTCGGAGGTGTAATAAGCGGTCAATGTGAGCTGACGAAACATGGCGTAAAAGTTCGCAGGCGTGGAAGCACCTCGCCGTCGCAGAGGCCGGGGTTGTTCTCCGACCTGCTCAACCATTTTTTCACCGAGAGCCATCAGAATGTCCGATTGCTGAAGAGACGAGCCATCGACGAAGTCCTTTCCAAATAGCGCTTGGCTGCGCGAATCGACATCCGCAAGCCCGGACAGAAATCGCGTCCGCTCTGCTTCTTCGTACCACTCGGTCAAAACCAAATCGACGAACTCGGCGGCGCCTACGTCTGACGCTCCGGGAGTATCTGTGCGCGGAATAATCATCTCTGCCATGGCTTTCACGGTGGCAAGCTGGTGCGCATTCAAGGTGCGTGGTGAAGTCTGACTCTGAATCAGGCCGTGGGCCTCGCGCAATACAGCGAAGAGATTGGAAGGCGCGAGTTGCAGCAGGCTTCCCGTCGCAAGCAGTCGCAGAACTTCTCGTCTATGCATAGATTCGGATCGGGCAGAGTCTATGTTACCCAATCTTCAGGCGCTTTGGTGTGTCTCGGAGATCGTTTATTCGGAACGGTTGGGGCCAGAATGTCTGACGATGTCGCTGTTGGGATAGTAGTGCAGCAAAATCTCTTGGAAACCGGCTCCTGACTCGGCCATTGCTCCAGCTCCGGCTTGGCAGAGTCCAATGCCGTGTCCATTGCCGACGCCCGTGAGCAAAACGCGATCGCCGTCTTTCGCTAGAGAAAAGTCGTTGCTGGGAACAGCGCTCCATCCGATGCGGCGAGCCATCGCCAGGCGAGATGTCTCATCGGATGCGCGCAACGATCCAGCCTGGTGCTCCGGAACAGACGATGTCCAACGGACCGGATGCCGGCGGCAATATTGACAATCGACGGGGAAATACGGATACGCCGCAGCAGGCAGCCCCACTTGAGCGGGCGTGCGGGTGCGGCCGCCACAACTGCGGGTGTACATGGGAGCGAACGATTTTGCCTCATACGCGAGAACCAAACCACGAGTAGCTTCGACGGCGGCGACGACGCGACTCCCTGCCGGAGGAGCCGCGCGGAGGAACTGGCAGTGAGTCGTGTCGCAGAAACCGAAGTCACGGTGCCGGCCCTGACCCGCGACGAAATAGGAACGCGCAGCAACGGCTTGCGCCTTGAGCGCTTCGAGTGGAGTGTCCGGCGCGCTCTCGGCAGCAACTACCGACGCTACCGCCGTTTCAAGATCGAGCGTGACTATCGATAGCAGGTTGGCTGATGCAGGTCTGATCTCCAGCGTGCCGTGATACTGGCGCTGGATCTTGCCGGGTATCTCGAGGGTGAAATCCGCCGATTCATTCCCTCTTCCTGCGACCGCAACTTTCGTCGAACGCAACTCCTGCCCTTCTGCCGAAACGATCAGTTCAGAGCCGTCTATCCGCACTGTTGCGGACGAAACCCCCGAGTTCTCCAGAACTACGCTTTGTTCGCCAGCGTGCAAAATGAGCGCACGCCCGGGAGGCGCGGTCACGACGAATTCCCGAGGATGAAACAGACCTAACACCGAAACAATCACAGCATCATCCGCTCGCGCGGGACCGTGCGCTCGCGCGTAGGCGACCGGAGCCAGATGAATGGAATTCGCCGTAATCAGCAGCAGTAAAGCCAAGCAACAAGCCAGCGAAAATCTCGTGGGTGGGAATCTACTTCGCACTCCCGGCTACTCCTCAATGCGCCGGAGCATCCGGCCGGCGGTCCTTGCGGCAACAGAACCGGGCACGTCATGCACGCGGACCATCAACAGGAGACGGGGATCCTCTGCAGGAACCAGAGCTACCGCAAAACCATCTCCCGGCGCAGGTCGCGAATGAGTGCAGGCCGCGGTTCCGGTCTTCACCAGCGCTGTTTCCGGCTGCAACGCGCGGTCCACTTCCGCTCCAGTTCCGCGCATCGCAGACTGCTGCATTCCGGCAAGAATCTGGCGCGCGGCAGGCCGCTGGCGGTCGCCCACCAGTTCTACATAGGCGTGCGCCATACGAAGCGGAGAAATCCGCCATCGAGTTCCGAGCCCAGCGAATTCACCACCGTGAGTGCTGCTGTCAGGGGGATCGAGCCCGAACTGACTGGCCGTCGGCAATACATCGGCGGCGGTGAGGTCCGATGTCAGAAATCGAAAATAGGAATTACAGGAAAAAGCGATGGCCGATGTGAGGTCCACGTCACCGTGTCCTCCCGGACGCCAGCATCCAGTTTCTGAACCGCGACAGATGTGTACAGGATAGTGAAACTCATGTTGCTCTCCATAGGCGAGAGCTGCGAAGGGCTTCGCGAGCGATCCCAGCGGAATCGGCACATTCGCCTGCTTCCAACGGGAAGCGAGCAATCGTCCTGTGTGGGCGTCGAGCAGCAAGAAGGAGACGCTGGCATCGGGAAAGTCTCGGTTTAACGCTTGCGCTGCAGACTGCGCAAAGAGAGTACGAGCGGCATTGACCTGCCCTGTGTCGGGGCGACCGCGCGACACCACCGGCGTCAGCAGAATCAATAGGACCACCAGAATATGCTTCACTGAGACCATACGTAGGTAACCGTCTGTCTTACTTTACCTCCGTCGCTGCGAATTTCAATTCGCTCGGCAGATACGTCCGCCAGAGTTGCACTGAGGCTTGCCATATTGCCCGAAAAGAATTGCGGCTCATGTTCGGACCCGCGTCCTGCATTTGCCGGCACATTGGGATGATCGACTAGCGAAGTAAAACGCTCGAAGTTCGCGCGCTCCTGCTGGTGATTGAAACCGGCGAAGTATTCCAACGGCTTGCGTTCTGATTTGCGCGCAACATTAGCCAGCACCGACTCCATCAGCGACGGATCATCGCTGACGAGTAAGTCCTTCCCGCGGACGGCAACGGCCAGCGGCCACAATCCATCCAGTTGATGGTAACCCGATTTCTGCTGCCACGAAGTGCCCAACTGACTGGCGGTAAGGCCGGGGCGCACGAATTCGTTGAGCGCCGAGCGCACGCTTTCCTCATTCCAATCCGAGGCAGCGGCGAAGACGACAGCGGTGTGGGTTCTAACGAAAACTCCGGCAGAATCGCGCTGAGTCGATTGCAGCTGAAGCGAAGCTAGGATCGGAGTCTTACCCAATAGATCCTTCAAAGCGGGCGCCGAACTGGTCGTGGCTGGAGCCTCCGCCGGTGCCTGATCAATTCGCGTCTCAAGGTCGGAAGCGGCTCCCTGTTCGCCCGAAGTCAGTTGCACCTGCGGAGCGATCTGGGACGCAGGCGCGGCACCGAAGTGAGGTGCCAGAATCTTGGTTTCGAGCAGTGCGAAGCACGCGTCCACGCTGGGATTGGCAGCCGTCACGTACACTCCAGCATTTTCCGGAATTAGACGCGAGAGATCGGCAGCCGCCGCGAGGCTATCGGCAAAAGCTGCTTGCGCAGGTTCCTTCTTACGGATCAGCACTCGCTCTTCGCGATATTCCTTGCCTGAGCGGAACAAATCGGAAACAGCGGCTGAATATTGGGAAAGATCAGTGATGTTTTGCTGCACCCAGTAAGTTCGAAAGTAACCATTCGGAACGAGAGTCTGAAGATTCAGCACCATGCGCAAATCTCCGGCGTGGCCTGCTGCGGCGGTCGATTGCGTCCACCACGATTCGTTTTCGACCGTGCGATCCTGCTTGCCGGACATCAGCTGCAGCGCACCTGCCATCAGGTCTTGTCGAGTTGCCAGCAGCAGGTAGTCGCCGGATATCGCGAAGGCAACTTCCCGCTCGGATTGCGGGTCGCGGCGAACGTAGAAGTCAATTCCGCCGGCGTTTCGAGGTTCAAACTTCGCGCGCGTTTGATAGAGAGAGCTCTGCATGGACTTGGCCGACGGAAGATAGGTGATGTAGAGGAATTCCAGCTTGCCGATATCGTAAATCGCAACGGCACTGTGCTGTCCCGCGACCTGGGCGAAGAAGTCCATGTTGGGGGGCAACCCGGCGGCAGCAGCGAATTGTTCGCCTGTTCCCTGCAGACGCAGAAACAACCGGGAGCGCGAGAAGACTTCGTAATTGTCGCTTTTGATCCATTGCTTCTTCTGGGGAGAAGAATTCCAGCCGCTGAGCAGCGAGGAGAAATCCTGCGCCTCGAGATAAAGCAGCGGTCCGGCGGGAACGAACTTCGATAGCGGCACATCTGGTGGCGATGCGGCGCGGTATCCGGCCCATCCGATCCCGGCGCATACCAGCGCAACGCAGACGATGATGAGGATACGTTTCATTGTTTCGCGCTTCCTTTCTCCGTGGCGGTATTGGTAAGGCCAGAGCGAGCCAGCAGTTTGGGGCGGACCACGCGGTCCTGCTCCAGAGCTTCGTGCAGTAGCGGTTGTCGCGCTGCATTCTCGCGCTGGATCTTCAGTACGGATTTCATGTCTGCGATCTTGCGATTCAATTGTTTGCGATTTTCCGCGGAGGTCTCGAGGTTCCGCGCGGTCTGATAGTAAGGCAACGCGTCGGGGAAACGGCCGACGCGAGCCATTGTGTCGGCGATCAGTTTCGAGAGACGCGCGCGTTGTGCCGGAGATAACTGCTCATCTCCCGAGTACAGAGCGTTCGATACATTCCCCGATTCGTCTTCGTCCTCACCGGAACTGACGATCTGTTCTTCCTCATTCGGAGATTGCGAGACGCCCGAACGGAAATACTGTGTCTGGAAGAGCGGCTCGATGATCGCAAGGCCGTAGTTGTCGGACTTTGCACTCGTGGCGGCATCAAACAAAGGTACGCGGGCGCTTTGGCGTCGCGGGAAATCGATGACGCAGTGGCTGAGCAGTTGGAGCTTGACCTGGGGATCTGCCATGTTCTCGGCAGCTCGTTCGCGCGCTTCGTAGTAGTAGAACTTGTCGCCTGCAGCCGCCGTGAGGGCGGACTTCCCTGCTGCCAGCAAGTTCAGTTCTCCACTGCCCAAATCGTGGCTGGACGTTCCTGTCAATGACGCCGCAGCTTTGAGCCGCAGATCGTACGTGGAGGCTGGTGCGGAGGCGATTGCGAAGAGAGCATCCTGAGCATTGGACGCATCGCTACCCGCTCCGAGTTTCGCCTTCGCGAGTCGCAGACGATAGGATCCGTCCCAAGGCGCCGACTTTACGAGTTGTTCGAGGAGTTCGACGGCTTCGGCATTGTGGCCCGTTTTCTCGAGCAATGCCGCAGCCGGATCCAGGTTCTCAAACGGATTTCCCACGGCGACTACCAGACGGTGGAGCAAATCGAGAGCGCCGGCTGTATCTCTCGCCGCCAAGCGAATTTCCGCTAATCCCAGGAAGTTCGCGGCGACGAGTTTGTGCTCTTCAATTTCGCGGGCGAAGACCAGCTCCAGGATTTTGCGGGCCGACTGCTTGTCGCCTGCTTCAAAGAGTTGACGTGCCGCGGTGCGCAATAATTCCGCCGAGGGCGCGCTCTGGGGCTCTGCGCGGTAGGAAGCCAGTTTCGCATCGAGGGTGCCGAGTTGAGCAGCAACTCGCAACTCAAGCGGGGTCAGAGCATTATTCTCGACCTGACGAGTTTCCTGTGGCAACGCCGCGATCGCCGCCGCTGCTTCCGCGTATTGCCCGGTTGTCACCAGGTAACGGATCCACCGCTCCTGCCATGAACCGAACTCCTGTTGCGCATTCTGACGCTCAATGCCATCGAGTTTGCCAATCGCGGTCTCCTTCAGTTCGAGAACGCGTTTGTAAATCAATGCGCGCTGCGTTTGCGGGATCCACGATGCATCGGCGACATCGCCAAGCACGCGGGCTGGATCTTGAGCCGATAACACGACGTCGACAAGCCACACCGTCGCTGCGGCGGCGTCTCCTTGCGCAGCGTACGCTGGGTGGAGCACGGCATTCGACATCCAGGTTCCGTTATAGCGGAGATAAGTCCGCACGATGGCATCGGCGTCAGGCTTCAACTCCGGAAAAATGTGGCGAGTTCTCAGCTGATCACAAGTGCGACCAAAGTCTCTCCAGAAACTATCGGGAACACGCGAGCTGTTGAGCTGTTTCGCGAGCACCGCCAGCGCCTGCTTCCACTGCACTAGGGCGCCGGCACGATCTCCCTGCTTGTAGTACACGGCTGCGAGGCTGTCATAAACATCGGCGCGGTTCGGCGAGAGCTCGAGTGTGTGCTGATAGTCGGCGATGGCGCGGTTCGCGTCCCCGGCTCCGGCGTAGTAGTCGGCTAGAATCAGGTATCCAGATGCGCTGGCCGGACTCTGCTCCAAGACGCCTGCTAAGAAATCTTCAGGATTCCCCTGTTTTAACGTTCCGAGATATTCGCCATAGCGCGAACCGTAGTAGAACCACGCATTCCCTGCGAGTTGCTGATCGCGGTCGACAGGCTTGGCAAGGCGCGCTGAAATGGGATCATCGCCCAGCGCCGCGAGGAACGCGTTGTTCACCTCGGCCGTGGGCTCGGAGAAATACAGGCCGACTAGCGCGTTATACGCCTTGTTCCATACGGCTGGACGCGCCTTGCCACGCGACTGCACTACTGCATGCGCAATTGCGGGACCGCCGTGGGCCACAGCGTAGTTCGCCGCCTGTTCACCCCACTGTGTGGGCGCGGTCCACGTCGATGCGATCCGAATCAATTCCTGCGGCTGTTTTTCCAGTAACAACTTGAAGTAGCGTTCCTGCCTGGTTTCGTCCAAACCCGGAAACACTTTCGCGAGGACGCGCATTTCGTTTTGCTCGTCGCCAGCCGCGTGATAGGCGTCGGCGGCGGCAATCCACTCTTGGCCTCTGCTAATTGCCGGGAGCACCGCGGCGAACTGCTCCATTTGCGATCCGAGTTCGGCGAAGCGTCCCCGGCGTCGTTGTAGTTCGATGAAGGGCTGGGGATTTACTGAGTGATTCTGTGATGGTCCCCACTGCATCATCAATTCGAAGCGCCACCGGGCTTCCTGGTCGGCGAGCGCGGCAGTAACCGCCAACGGAATCGTGAACTTTTCGACGTCATCCAGGCTCATGCCGGCGTGCTTTGATTCTGCGAATTGTGCGAAGGAAAGCCGCTCCTCGGGAGTGAAATACGTGTTGACGGTGTTGCCCAGCTCCTGGAGCGCGCTCTCCATCTCATTCCGCGCAGTCTCCATCCGCTTGCGCCGCGTGTTTTCGCGCCACTGCGCGTCGGTCAATCCGGTAACGCCTTGCTTGGCCACCTGCTCTTTCAGAACTGGCAAGTCTGCCTTGGAGTCTTCCAACGCTTTTTGCAGCGTGGCGTAGGTCTGCTCGTGCTGCCGAAGGCGCGTCAAAATTCGAACGTAGGTCTTCACGCCCGAGTCGTTTTCACCAGTGGCGAGCAGATCAGAACCGGCTTTGGATATGCCTTGTTCCGCGAAACTGCGGGCTTGATCCAGCATTCCCCACGATTCCAGCCTGCGAGCCACTTCGAAGAACTTGCCCGCAGTGTCCGGACGGCCTTCGATCAACGCAGCCTGCAGCGCGGCGACAACCTCTTTCACCTTGCCTTGCCGAGCTCGCACAGCCGCCACCTTCTCCATCCACTGCGGATCCTTGTACGCGAGTTGGTAAATGTGCTCGTAGTCCGCAGCCGCTTCGTCGAACCGCATGAGGCGCTCTTCCAATTCCGCGCGCGCTGTGTAGAGATCGGCGCGATCGGGTCGAATCGCGATCGACTTGCCATACGTCTCAATGGCTGCGGGATACTCTTCAAGATTCGTCTGCGTGCGCGCCAGCACCATGGACCAGCGATAGTCACGCGGAGACTGGGCCACCGTTTTCGCATAGAACCCGACGAGTTGCTGCTGCCGCTGGTATCGCAGCGCGTAAAGGGCAGCCTCGGTGACCATGGCGTCGTCCTCAGGGAAGTTGTTGATCAGTTCGATGTATTGATCCACTGCGCCGGAGTAGTTGTTCATCCGCGTAAGTGCCGGAATCAATCCGCGCCGCAGGGTGGCGATCTGGGCCCTACGTGTATCGGCAGGCAGAGTAGCAGAACGGAACATCGCGATCTTGTCGAGATAGAACTGCTCGAGCCCGTGATCGTCGCCGGGCTGGGCGTAGGTATCGGCCATGGCGGCAAGGTATTCGCCGTTGTACGGAGACTCTTTCAACAGGCCGGTCAGCAGATCGCGCGCCTGTTGGAATTGTTTCGCCTCGGTGGACTTGCGCGCAGCCTCGTAGGTGAATTGCGTGCCGAGTGCGGGATACGCGTCTTTGGAAGCCTGCAGCAGCACCGAGATCGCCTGCGACTGCATCTTCATGCGCCAGTAATAGTCGACGGTCGAGCGAACAACACCGAGGATCTTCGGGTTTTCGCGATAGAGCGCTTCGACGTTCTTCTGCGCCGATGCGAAGTCTTTGCGGCCCTCGTACAGCCGGATTAAGGCATAGCGCAATTGCAAACGAGTCACGGGATCGGTTGTAAGCGCTGCTTGTCGTTCAATCGCGTGCTGCCGCACCATCTCCAGCGACTTCTGGCCCGCGAGGTTTTCAATCTCTTCCGCCTGTTCGATGGAGGTCGTTCCCCTCGCCAGAGAATCAAGGAAAGACTCCATCTCTGGTTTCCGGTTTTGCGCTTCAAGAACTTTCACACGCAGATTCGCGTCCCCGGTCGGCGGACTTGGCGGCACAGCAACCTTCGTAGTGCGCTGATCGACGAGATCGCGGAACTTGGGCCTGCGTGCCAGTTGCAACAGACGCTGTTCCGCCGAAGAGTCCGGAGCAGCGAGGGCGCCCTTCACGTATTCATCGATAGCCTTCGGATAATCGCGCTGACTTTCGTAGATGGCTCCCGCCTCGTACGCATACAGGCTTGGGTCGCCCAGCCGCGTGCGCCCCTTGTTCAGCAAGCGGAGTGCATTGTCGAAGTCAAAGTAATCCCAATAGATGGTCGCCGCTTCGAGATATCCGGAAGACTGGCCGGGTGACACCTGCGGGATCCTTTCCCAGTAAGGCGCGGCCTGGGCCAACTGCTCGTGATCGGCGTAGATGTCGCCGATACGAGCCATGGTTTGGGTGTCGGCCGGGTTCGCCTGCAACAAGTTGTCCTGAATCTTGGCGGCAACCGCAGTGTCGGCAGGCTCGAAATACGCCAGCGAGCGATATACTGAGGACGCCACGCTCGCGATCTCAGGTTCAGCCGGATACTGGACAGCCAGTGTCTTCAGAACCGGAGCACTGTCCTCAAAATGCGAGCGCCACAAATTTGCGTAAGCCATAAAGTGAGCCGCGGCAGGATTAGTTTCCCAGCTTGCAGCATCAGGGGCACTCTCGCGGACCGCACTCAGCTCCTTTTCCAGCTTGCCGGTTCTCGATAGGAATTCGAAGAACCGGTTTCGAAGCATCGTATCTTCGAACCAGTGTTGCCGCAACAGTGCTTCCCAGGCCGCCTGATCGTAGGTTTTAGGGGATTGATACGCACTCAGAAGATTGCGAACAAACACCGGATTGTGCGGGAAGCGCTGGTGCGCATAAAGGTTCAGGCGCAGATACATCACCGGTCCGCCACCTGCAACATCGTTGAAATGCTGTTCGAGTTCGCTTCCTTTGAAGCTCGCGACCGCTTCGCGCATGAGTTGTTCGAACTCGCTGTCTCTCTTGTAACGCAGGTAGAACCGGGCGAGCTTGTCGTACCAGGACCTGTCAGGAAACCGCGACATGGCCAGGCGATAGACTTCTTCCTGCTGCGATCCCAGACGATTCTGATCGAGGAATGTGGCGAGCCGTTCATAAAGTCCCGGGTCGTCCGGATTGCGATCGATCTCGTGGCGCAACACGCCGAGAGCAGCGGGGATTTGCTTCATCTCGACCAACCGCGCTAAATAGCGCTCCAGAACTCGTGCATACTCCGGGGACCGCGGGCCAGTTTGCTGTTCCGGGGCAGTGCTCGTGCCTAGCTGAAACGACCGGCTAACCTTCCGCCGAGAGGCAGCGTTTCCTTGTGGAGTTTCTTCTGATTCACCTTCTCCACCTTCGTCCCCTTCTACCTCTGCCGTGTGCTCGTTCTGATATGCCGTACCCGATGAGCGGTAGCTGGAATCATAGGAACCGTTGGCCGTACCCAGCGGAACGTTCTGCGCACTCGCAGCCAATTCCTGTAACACGGAATCGTAGATGGCAAATTCATCTTTCGTATTGTTCTTGCGCGCGTAAGCGTCCGCCATGAGCAGAGCGACAGGGGTGCGCTGCGGGGCCTTGGGAAAGCTCGCGAGAAAATCCTTGCCGCCCTGGATGACGGCATCACTCTCCCCGGAGTTGGCATAGAACTCGAGCAACTGAGCATGCAATTCGGCGCGA
>QIAL01000556.1 GCA_003225535.1 Acidobacteriota bacterium
CCGTTCCACAATCTTTCCCTGTTCCATGACCATGATCTGATCGGCGCGGCGTATGGTCGAAAGTCGGTGAGCGATGACAAACGTTGTTCGCCCGTGCATCAAATACGCCAGCCCCTGCTGGATCAGTTGTTCCGATTCCGAGTCCAGGCTGGAAGTTGCCTCGTCAAGAATCAGGATGCGTGGCTCTGCCAAAATAGCTCGTGCAATTGAAATTCTTTGACGTTGTCCGCCGGACAGTTTTACCCCGCGCTCGCCAACGACGGTGTCGTACTTATCGCCGAAAGTTTCGGCAAATTCGTCCACCCGGGCAATCCGGCACGCGCGCATGATCTGCTCTTCGGTTGCGTCGGGACGCGAAAAGGCGACGTTCTCCCGAATCGTCCCGTCGAACAAAAACGACTCCTGCAGCACCACGCCGAGCCTCGTCCGAAAAGAATCGAGCCGCACCGTGCTGAGATCCACCCCATCAACACGCGCGGCCCCCTTTGTGGGCACATAAAAGGCAGAGATGAGTCCGATGGTTGTCGACTTCCCGGATCCCGACGAACCCACGAGCGCGGTTACGGTCCCCGGCTGAGCCGTGAAGGAGATATCGTGCAACACTTCGTGAGTCCCGTCATAACTGAAACTCACATCTTGAAACTCGATTGTGCCAACAATGTCTTCGAGAGTTGCGGAACGCCGCGGGTCCTGATCCTCGGGCCGCTCGCGCATGATTTCCTGCGTCCGTTCCAGCCCCGCCAACGCCTCAGTGATCTGAGTGCCGATCGAGACTACTTGCAGAATGGGTGCGACAAGGAACACGAGGTACAGATTGTAGGAAATGTATCCACCTGGGGTTAACGCATGGCCTACCATTTGGCGTCCACCTACATACATGGTCGCTGCGCCCACAAATCCAAGCAGGACGCTAGCCGACAGACTCATAAGTGAGGTCGCCGTCAACGTGCGCATCACATTGTCCAGCAGTCGCCTTACTCCGGTAGCAAATGTTTTCTCTTCCCGCTCCTCCGCGTGATATCCCTTTACCACGCGCACGCCGCCAAGCGATTCCGTAAGACGTCCAGTCACTTCGGCATTGATCTTGCCTCTCTCTCGAAAGATTGGACGGATCGTTTTGAACGCCCGGCCTAGCACCAATGCAAAACAACTCAACGAGCCAACAGCGATCAGCGTCAACGGCACGCTGGTACGGAGCAGCAACACCAAGGCAATACTGGCGGCGACCAGACCGCCGATGAAATCAACTAGCCCCGTTCCCAACAGATTCCGAACGCCTTCGACGTCGCTCATGATGCGCGACACCAGTGCCCCGGATTTGTTGGCATCGTAAAAGGCAACCGGCAGCCGCGAAATGTGCTTCTGCACCTCTTCGCGCAGCTCCGCAATCAGCCGCTGCGCCGCCTTGGAAAGCAATTGTGTCAGCGAAAAAGACGTGATGCCCTGAATCAGCGTCGCCAGCAAAACGGCCAGGACCAAAGGCCGCAGCATCCAAACTTGATTTTTCGAAACGACGTTATCAATCAGGAATTTCGAAGAGTACGGCAGAACGAAGCCGGCAACCTTGTTGATCACCATCAGTACGAAGCCGATGGCGAGCAACCCGCGTCGCGGCCCCATCAGCTTCCAGACCTCCGGCAGGACTGCCTTCAGTCTATCGATCTTGGCCGGCTTCGGGGTGTCTTTGCCTGAGGAACTCAACTTACTGTTTGACTCCATGACAACCGCATTGGCTTCATTATTACTGCAGCATTGTCACACAGATCGAGCCCTCTCTGCGGCCTTGAGCCTGTGACACGGGCCATCCCGGCGTTGTATGCTCGGGGCGTGTCCCGCCCGTCTCCGTCGGATCGTTCGCCGACCATTGGCCTCGTTCTGGGGCTGGTGATCACCTTTTCCGCCGTTCTCGCATACTCGGCGTACATCACCTGGCAGGTTACGGGACTTCGTAAACTGCAGACCGATCTGGTTGACCGCAATCGCAAGGATTCTTTGCAACTCCTCCGGATCCAGAACGATCTGAATCTGCTCGCGGTTGCCATGCGCGACATGGTTAGCAGCGACGAGCCGTATCCTCTGACCGCCTGGTCCGCTCAGTTTCAGCGCATCCGCACCGATCTCGACGATGCTATGCGCCTTGAGGCGGGATTCGCCGCCGCCAGCCGTACTCCTGAGCAAAGCGCATTTCTGACCAGCTCCGTGACCCAGTTTTGGGATGCTGTTGACCGTGTCTTCGTCCTGGCCCGCGATGGCCAGGAGAAAGAAGCTCGCAAGCAAATCCAGCTTTCGCTTCAGGAACGTCAGGCAGCGCTGAGCACCGCCGTTGCGCGCTTCCTGGTCCAGAACACTGAAAACGAAGACCAGGCTGGACAGCGAATTGTCCAGATTTATGACCGTGTGCAGCGCCAGGTCTATTTCTTCTTAGCCGCCACGCTTCTTGCCATCCTGCTGAATGGCCTGTCGCTTATCCGGTGGAACCGCCGCCTGTTCGGTCGTCTCGCCGAAATCTCAGAGCGCCGCAGCGAACTTGCTCAGAAGCTGATCTCCACTCAGGAATCGACGCTCCGCTACATCTCCCGCGAACTGCACGATGAATTCGGTCAAATCCTTACTGCAATCGGATCGATGCTGCGCCGCGCCGGAACCCATGCCCCCGAAGGATCATCGTTACGCGCCGATCTCCAGGAGGTACTCGAAATTGTCCAGTCCACCCTCGACAAAGTGCGCAGCCTTTCCCAAGCTCTCCATCCGGTGATGCTCGAGGAAGCCGGACTTGAAAGTACGCTCGACTGGTACATTCCCACCGTGGAAAGGCAAACCGGAATTGCCATATCCTATGAGAAGCAGGGGGAGCCGTTTCCAGTCGATGGTGCCGCCGGTGTTCACGTATACCGCATTCTGCAGGAAGCGTTGAACAACGTTGCGCGTCACTCTGGCGCCAAGCAGGCGTGGGTACGATTGCGCTTCCTGCCGCAGAGGCTTGAGTTGGAGGTTCGAGACCGCGGGACGGGTTTCGCCGAAGGACCCAACCGCCGCGGCATTGGCCTGGTGGCGATGCGTGAGCGTTCCGAGCTGATGGGCGGGCAACTTGTAGTTACACGCCCCACGGATGGTGACGGCGGTACGTTGGTACACCTAACGGTTCCCCGGGAGAAAGCGGAGTCTTATGCAAAAGAAGATCACAGTGTTGCTAGTCGATGATCACAGCCTCGTCCGGCGCGGTTTCCGCCGCATGCTCGAAGACGAGCCCGACATGGAAGTCGTTGGCGAAGCCGGAGACGGCGAGGAATCCGTCAAGCTCGCCAAACAACTTCATCCGCAAGTGGTCATCATGGACTGCGCTCTCCCCGGTATCAATGGACTCGACGCCACGCGCCGGATCATCGAAGACTCTCCCGAAACAGCCGTCCTCATGCTCAGTATGCACAGCGAGAGCACTTGGGTTCGACAGGCAATCGAAGCTGGCGCTAAAGGATATGTTCTAAAAGACGCGATGGACCTCGAGCTTGGCCCCGCAATTCGCAAAATCGCCGCGGGAGAAACAGTCTTCGACCCCAAAGTCGAGCAAAAGTCCGCCCTCCGCGGCGAGC
>QIAL01000557.1 GCA_003225535.1 Acidobacteriota bacterium
TCCGGAAATACGTGGTGATGCGAACAACACGATGGAAGCTCTATCGGATCTGCCGGCAGGGGCTGGATGCCAAGAAAAAACAAAACCTCCCTGCGAATGAAGTCCGCGGAATTGAGATCCGCATGCAATAAGTCAGCGTCGGTTGGGACGAACTCACCGGATCAGAAAGATAGTTTTAAGGCGAACTGAATAATTCGTGGCGCGACGGTAGTTGACGAAATCACGCCAAAGGCCGGATCGGGGTTGAATCCGACCACACCATTAGCGGGGGGAGACAGGCAGTCGACTCCTGCCAGACACACCGAGCCAGCGTCCAGAATTGGCGGCAGTGCAAATGACGGGGTGTTAAAGGCGTTGAAGAACTCCGCTCTGAACTCGAGAGATCGGGTGTCAGTGTGCCCGAAAGGAATCTTCTTAACAATTGATATATCGAAATCCTGCTGCGCGGGGCCCTTTACATTTCCGATGCCGCCGTTGCCGAAAGCGGTTGCAGCACCATCGGCTCCGATAATCGGTGGGGCCGTGAAGCAGGAGCCGTTGAAGTAACCATTGAGTCGACTGTTGACAGAGCCTTTTGTCACAAGCTGGCTGATAGCGCAGTTTGCAACCTGAGCGCGGTCTTGATCCGCCCCAATGATGCCGAATGCATTCAGCTCATTGCTTTCCAGGATGGTAAGCTTCTGTCCGTTTTGAAATGTGGTTACGCCGGCCAAGGACCATCCAGATAAAACCCGGCCTAGGGCTGAGAAATGATTTGCTGGGGAGGGCAGATCGTAGACATAACTGATGACGAAGCGCTGCGGCCGGATAAAGGAATCAAATCCATAGTTCGAGCGATTAGTTTGATTGCCCTGAAGAGTGCCTCCATCGAGTATTCCATTCACGTAACCGGGAGAGCTTTCGAGCGCAGAAGCCCAGGTATAGGAGGCGAGGAATTGCAGGCCATGGCTAAAGCGATGGTTCACGCTGACGCCCAGCGCGTTATACCAGGATGCGCCCGCGCTCTCGACTGTGCTTGCCGCCGCCGAATTAAAGCCCTGAATTGGCTGGCGCAACGTAAGGTTGGCAAGAGTGTTGTTGTTCTGACCGTTAATCGGCGTTACGGTGGCATCCACTGCCTGATCGAAAGCGCGGACCTGAACCAACTTCGATCCGCGCGAGCCGTGGTAGCCGATGTCCAGAACGGTGTCTCGGGAGACGGCTGTTTGCACGTCCATGCTGTACTGTTGGATGATTGGAGGCCTGAAATTCGGCGGGAAAATAGTTGGCGTTAAGCTTGTCGTTGGCGAATAGGGTGGGAAAAAGGGAAGTGGAGGAGTTGCTGGGAATGCGTTAGGAATGCCGGGAAAGAAAAATTCCCGCAGCATTCCGTACGGTGGCGATGCGATTAACTGAAAGAACGGCTGTCCGGTGGTGCGCGTGTAATAGATTCCATATCCTCCGCGCAAGACCATGCGAGTAGTACCTGGAAGCTGCCATGCAAATCCGACCCTGGGCTCCCACGCGTTCTGGCCATCGTTATTTAAAGCTGTGTTAGTGGAAGCGCGAGTCGGGATACTACCATCCGGACCGGTTGGAAGTGTGCCGTGGAAATTCGATGCGACGACATATCCTTGCAGTGTCCCCTGCATCGAGGGAACCGGATTGGCGGCAGCGATATTAAAAGTGGATGCCCGGCCCAGCATCTCGCCCAACTGTCCCTGGCGCTCGTAACGGAAGCCCAAATTAAGAGTCAGGCTCGGAAGCACCTTATAATCATCCTGCACATACAGATCGCCGTTCCAGGCGCGCCACTCTCGTCCGAATAACCCGGGTACGTCGAGGCTGATGAGCGGATTGCCAGTGAGAAAATCGTTAAATGACAGGTAGGCAAGCGCAGCCAGAAAATGAAAATTTGGTTCATTGATCTGGGCGCGATCAATTCCGCCGCCCACATGCAGCGAATGTTTTCCACGCACATAGGTGACCGAGTCATGGAAATTGTAGGAGTTCTGAAATAGTGAGACTCCCTGGCCATTGCCGCCTAAATTGAAGGCTCCCTGCACCAGAATCTGCGGAACTACATTGTCAAAGTCCGGAGCAGGTACACAGAGGCTGGCCAGGGTTATCGGGCCGGTTCCGGCGCACCCCGTCGAGTTGGCAAAGCTGGTCGTCGGATAAGCTTGGTTCAAAATGCCGGTGGTCCGGTGATATCCCAAAATTGCCTGGTTGAGCAGACGATCGTTGAACGCATACGTGTGAGTGAGAGAAAAATCCCGGAATCCATTGCTGATGGTTTGCGGAAAACCGGGCACTGTAACCGCGGAAATGCCAACATTGTTGCCCGGAAACGCGCTTGTCTGATTGCTATCCAGAAAGAAGAACTTCCCGGAAAAATGGCTCTTGTCGGTATGATAAAAATCGCCATTGGTGACAAATTGATTTTCGGTGTAAGGACACGGCGAACTGAAACTAGCCGTTCCGCCGCTTTGTGGGGCAGGAATGACGAACTGGCCGTTCGGCAACTGCGCATTCAGGACGGCTAGAGCGGTTGGGTCGATCGTCGGCACGCCAAAGGTGCTTTCCAGCGCCGCCGCGGTGCGGTCGCTGGCGTTGTTGGTCAAACCGACAGGCAGGCTACCACCGCTCAGGCATCCACCGCTGACATCAAGGCCATCTTTTTCTCTCGTTCCTTGATACGACACGAAAAAGAAAACCTTGTCCTTTTTGATCGGGCCGCCCAAAGTACCGCCAAACTGATTTTCGTTCAGGACGCCCCGTGGCTGACCGTGTGCCTTCAGAAAAAAGTCGTTCGCGTTCAGGGCAGTATCTCGAAAGTATTCCCAAGCGTTCCCATGAAGCTCATTGGAGCCCGACTTTGTAACCACGTCCACGTTCGCGCCCGCATTCCGTCCGTAGGATGCATCATATTGTCCGGTTTGCACCTTGAATTCCTGAATCGAATCCGGATTAGGCACAGGGATCCCCCCACTCAATGATCCTGACCCCATAAGGTCGTTAACATCGGCGCCATTCATCTGGAAGTTGTTATCATTCACGATGTTGCCCGATGTCGAATATTCAAGGCCGACATTGCCACGACCGATGCTGGCAGCATCCGTAATTTCAGAGGAAACACCGGGGGAGAGCCCCAAAATCTGCATGTAATTGCGAGTGACCAGAGGTAGATTCTCAACCATGCGCTGATCCGTGACGTTCCCAAGTGCGCTGGACTCGGTTTGCACGAGTTCGGGGACATCCTGGACCGTCACCTTCTCGGAGATGGCGCCAATTTGTAGCCGGATGTCCAAAGGCGCGGTTTCGGTGACGTGCACCTCAACCTTCTCTACTACTATCGACTTGAAGCCTTTTGCCGAAACCTCCAGTCTGTAGGTGCCTGGCTCCAGATATGGAACCAGATAACTTCCGTTGCTCTGTGTGGTTGCTGTGCGGGAGTGTCCCATGGCGAGACTATTGATAGTTATTGTGGCGCCGGAAATAACACTTCCACTTGGATCCGTCACAATCCCCTTCAATGCACCGGTGGCTGCAGTCTGCGCAACGACTTCACCCGGCCAGAGCAGAAGACAGAACAGAGCCGCCCACACGGCGAGACCGAGAGTATAACGAAAATAACCTTTTTGCCGTCCGCAGTCAGGATTCGATGTAAACATGGCGGTCTCCGTTGTCGGACAGGTTTGCCTGGTCACTGCCCGTTTAACAAACGTTCTTACACCGAGCGCTGCAACACTTGCAAGAAAATTATCACTGAATGATGATTCATAAATCATTTGTGCACTATTTGATGCATCGCTTAAACGGCGAAACGCCCGCCTGGGATGAAGGGTGACCTCGAAAAGAGGCCAACAGGAAATCCTTCGATCGAGCAACTCAAAGCCCTGTTTAGTAGCGCAGACTCCAATGCAGCATATTCCAGGTATAAACGAACCACACGAATGCCACACACGCGAGAGCGATCAGGGTGTCGCCGGGCTTGCTCCAAAACAAACTCCCAGCCAGCCTATGAGTTGAATGATTCGCAATAAGGAGTTGAAGCGCGGACTCAGCACGCCAATATCCTTCTCTGCCATAGAAAAGAACACTGCCAGGCCGCACAGAAATAGAAGATCGAATAGACACGCCAGACGCACGATGAGCCGAAGACGGCGCTGTTGCGGCGTGAGATTCAACGTCTTGGCGTAGTGCCTGCGGATAAGAGCCCCAACAGGCCAAAGCAGCAAAGTGAGAACCAACACTCCCATAACACAGAGGATTAGAGGCACGTTCCAGGCGCTATCTTGACTCCAGGACGAGCGTTGAAACACGAAAACGGGGAAGTCGGTCACCAGTACCAGTTGCCCGGCTTGATCGCGCTTGAATCCAACGCGATCTTGTTCATGGACAGCGCGAAACATCAGTGGACCAATCTCCTCCAGCTTCTTGGGTTGTCCACTTGGATCTTTTATAGAATCGACCGTGATCCTCCCGTCAGAATCGGACGATACCTTCGTCTCGCCCAGGACGTTTGACACCTTCAGAATGGTCGTTTCCGCGCGGCGGCTGATCAGGTATCTGCCGGAAACCAGCCGGGCATCCGCTGCCGCGGTTGGTTGAACCGCCGCGGCTGGAGGCTCGAAGGGGAAGTAGCGATCCAGGAAAGCATGCCACACCGCTTCGCGAGCACGGGTTTCTCCTTTTCCGGCGCTGTTGTAGGAGATGAAAAATCCGATCCCGGCATCCAGGATGAGGTGCAGGTCACTGTGGAAATATTGGGTATCGCCAGCATGCCCGATAATTCTGTGCCCGTTCCTGGTCTCCTCGTAGAAGCCGAGGCACATCCCGCTCATGTCCGGCAGATTTGAAAACTGGCGGGTGTGCATCATTTTGGCTGTTTCCGGCCGGAGGATTTGGGCTCCGTTGTACCGGCCGTCCTCCAAGTGCGCGATCATGAAATGCTGCATGCTTCGCTGGTCCTGAAGCAACGTCGTAGCCGTTCGACATCAGCGGCTGCAGAGCTTCGGGCAATGGCTGCCGCGTAGTGGAATGCGACATTTCCAGCGGCTGAAAAATGTGGTGCTCAACGTAACTGTCGAAGGGCTCTCCGGACACTCGCTGAAGGATGTACCCGGCAAGAGTTGTGGCGTAGTTGGAATATGCCGGTGTCGTAAATGGAGGATAGATTCTGACCGGCAGATGGGCCTGCACGTATTGATCGAGAGGCGTTAAGTTCGCTGCGGCGGGCACGAAGAGTTCCTGGACAGTTTCTTCGAATCCCGGCGTGTGCGTCATGATGTCCCGTAATGTAATCGGCTTGGGAAAGGTGGAGGGAATTTTGAAGTCGAGGTAGTCATTGACATCACGATCCAGATCGAGCTTTCCCAACTCGACTTGCTGCATGATTCCAGTCCAGTTGAACAGTTTTGAGATGGAGCCGGGACGAAACAAAGTCGTGTCGGGCGAGACGGGAATCCTTTTCTCCACGTTGGAATAGCCGTAGCCCTTGGCAAAGAATGGCTTGCCATCCTTGACCACTGTAATGACTGCACCTGCAATGTCTTCACGAGCAATCTGCAGCGGAACCACGCCATCCAGGAATGCCTCCAGATCGCTTGGAGTGAGGTCATGGGCCGGTTTGCCGTTCTGTTCGGAGCCAGGCGACGCAGCCTGGCTCTTGCTCTCGGTCTTAGGAGCGAGAGGGTTTATTTTCGGCTTTTGCGCCGATGCTGAGGCGAACAGAAGAACAATGAGAACGCTCAAGGCGCACCCATGAACCAGACAGGAATGCCGTTTGGTGCCGATAAGCAATGAGCTCACGTTTGTGCTCTCCGTGACGAAACCTCTGCTGGTCGCCGGAAATGTCCGGTTCAATACTGCAAGCTGATTTGCACGATCCTGCTGCTAAGAACGATCCACATGTATAGAAATGACGTCAAAACAAGAGTGGCGTTGTAGATGGTTGTCCAGATGCCCCTGCTGCTGCTTTGCCAGAGCCGAAAACAGGCGTAGATCATCATGATCGCGTTGACGACTCCGATAAGAAACAGCACTTGGAGGCAACGGAGCCATGGATCGAGCCGCTCGGTGAACAGGGAGAGATTCGAGAATCCATAAACTAAAATCGCAGCGAAGGCGATTAGGGTGGCGAGATCGACGGCACAGGCAAGCTTCACCAGCAAACGCAAAATCCGCTGGAGCCGATTGAGCGTGAGTGGGCGTTGGTAATGACGTCGCACCAGTGCGGCTATAGGCCAAAGGACAAGGGTCAAGGCAAACACCACCGTGACCAAACCGAGAGCGATGGACCAGACGGTTTTATTTTCGTTCCAGGAAACTCGCTGGTAGATTTCGATCGGGTCTTCGGTGAACATCTGTATGCGACCGGATGTATCAGATTTGAAGACCAGTAATTCCTGGTCGCCGACTTCGCGG
>QIAL01000558.1 GCA_003225535.1 Acidobacteriota bacterium
CAGAACCGCCTGTCCAATGAAAGCGGCCGCCACTGCCGCACCGAGCGGCCACAAGTCGGCGTTTCTTCCTGCCCATAGCAGCGCCACCAGCGCCACGGTGGCTAGTCCTCCAAATAACACAATGGCCGAGCGGAGCGTATGCGATTCTTCCAGCGTTTGAGCGCGCATGGCCGAAGTGCCCAGAAAGCTTTCGAGAGGAGTTCTCAGCCAGAATAGGGCAAGAGCCGCAGTCAACAACAGAATCAGCGGAAAGACGTGACTTGCCTGATGGAACGCAACGCCAGCCCCGGTAACCATCGGAACCAGCAGCAGACCCCATGCGCCATGTTCTCGAGGAACGATTAAGGCGCGACGGCGTTCGCGGCGGGCCTTGTCGAAAGGTTTTTCCTCTGTCAAATCGAATGCTGGATTGTGAGTTTGAGGGCTGGATTCCCGCAAGCTCAATCCGGGCGAATGAAAGAATGACACAAGCGTACCTCAGGGGCTGTAGCCCAACTCCCAGGAGCAATCTGTACGGCCCGGCTAAGGCCGTGCCCTTTCAAATCTTGCAACTCAATAACCCCTAACTTGGTTAAGAGCGGTGTCTTCCAATCTTGCGCGCAACACTCGCAGACCACATCATCGCCATCCTGCCATGTGGATGTGGGTCATGCCTTTCACGGCGCGCATGTACTGGGCACGTTCGAAGGCGCCGGGATCGGGGCAGCGAATCTGGCTCATGCTGCCCTGCATCTGCTGCACGGATTCATATTCGTGCTCTTCCATCCACTCGCGCACTTCGCGCTCGACGTGCCGCAGATGGTTTACGCCGTGGCGCATCAGCGATGAGCACAGCATCGTCACATTCGCGCCCACCATCAGTAGCTTGACCACGTCTTCGGCGGTGTGGACTCCGCTTGTTGCTGCCAAACTTGCATTGAGCTTTCCGTAAAGAATTCCGATCCAGGTGAGCGGCAGACGCAGCGCCTGCTGTGAACTCAGCAGCACATTGGGGCGAATTTCTAGTTCCTCGAGATCGATATCAGGCTGATAGAAGCGGTTGAAGAGCACCAATCCGTCGGTTCCGGCATCATCGAGGCGGTGGGCCATGTTGGTGAAATTGCTGAAGAAAGGGCTGAGTTTGACGGACACCGGAATCGTGACCGTGTTCTTCACCGCGCGGACAATGTCGAGATAAGTCGTTTCCACGTCCGCGGCTGTCAGCTTCGGGTCTGTCGGAATGTGGTAGATATTGCATTCGATGGCGTCGGCACCGGCGTGCTCGATCTCGCCGGCGAACTTGGTCCATCCGCCAAGCGTCGAGCTGTTGAGGCTGGCGATGATCGGAATACCAACGGAGGCTTTCGCTTTGCGGATGTGATTGAGATATCCCTCGGGACCGGTGTGGAACTCGCTCGGCTGAGGGAAGTAGGTGAGGGATTCCGCGAAGCTCTCGGTCCCGGCCGAAAGATGGTATTGCAAGTCAACCTCTTCCTGTCGCAATTGTTCTTCGAACAGGGAATAGAGTACGACTGCTGCCGCGCCCGCGTCTTCAAGGCGGCAGATGCCATCGATGTCGCGGGAAAGGGGGGAGGCTGAGACCACCAACGGGGAGGGCAGCTTCAAGCCGAGATAAGTCGTGGTCAGGTCGATCATCAGGTTCTCCTTACTTCATCTTCAGGTTTCGGAAGCAACATCCCCACACTCTCGCAAAACCCGCGAGAAAGGTGGGGCACCTTCTATTTGGTTGTGCCTACTGGACTCGGTTTCTCCGGGGTGGCTTTGGCGGTCTCTTCTTTAGGTGCCGCCGTGGCTGGCTCCAGCTTTCTAGCGGCCAGGTATTCGTACATGTGGAAGCGTTTTTCCACATCTTCCTGAGCTGCTTTCCAGAGCCGCTCCGCATCTTCCGGCTTACTCTTGGTCAACATCTTGAAGCGCGTTTGCTGCAGCAGGTACTCCTGCACTTTGCGGCTCGGCGCACGTGAATCCAGAGCCAGCGGATTTTCGCCGGTTGCCACTTTCTCCGGGTTGTAGCGGTAGAGCAACCACTGACCGGATTCAACTGCGACTTTCTGATCGCTGATCGAAGTCGTCATGTCGATGCCATGGGCGATGCAGGACGAGTAGGCAATGATGATGCTTGGCCCGTCGTAGGCCTCCGCCTCGAGGAACGCTTTCAGCGTGTGCTCATCTTTGGCTCCGATGGCCACGCTGGCAACGTAAACGTTGCCGTAGGTCATGGCCATCATGCCGAGATCTTTCTTGGGGCCGGGCTTGCCGCCGGCTGCGAACTTCGCGACTGCACCGCGCGGAGTCGATTTCGATGCCTGGCCTCCGGTGTTGGAGTAGACCTCGGTATCGAGCACTAGCAGGTTGACGTTGCGTCCGCTGGCCAGGACATGATCGAGGCCACCGTAGCCGATGTCATAGGCCCATCCGTCGCCACCGATGATCCAGACGCTCTTCTTCACCAGCATGTCGGCGAGGGCGAGAAGCTGTCTGGCCTCGGGTTTATCGAGCTTGCGCAGCCGCTCTTTCAGGATGGCCACGCGCTGGCGCTGATCGTAGATATCGGCTTCGTCTTTCTGTTTTGCCGTGAGCAGAGCCGTGGCCAGGTCTTCGCCAACGTTGTCAGCCACCCGGCGAAGGAGTTCTTGCGCGAACTCGGTTTGCTTGTCAATGGACACGCGGAACCC
>QIAL01000309.1 GCA_003225535.1 Acidobacteriota bacterium
GGCCTAGGGTGTAGGGAGTTGTGAAGTAGGCTTTGCCGCGGCACATTTCCGTTACCTTTTGTACGAACTGTACTAGGCCATAATCTGAGGCGAGCATGAAGGTGTTGATCAGCACGCCGGCGCGCTTGCACTTCGAGACTTCTTCCAGCGTTTGGCTTACGACCAGGGGATCGAGGCCGAATGCGTTTTTGTAGATGCGGCCGTCTTCTAGCGTTAGCGCCGAGGGCTTGCCGTCGGTGATCATCACGATCTGCTTCATGTCTTTTTTCTGCCGCTGCAGGATTCTCTGGGCCATGCGCAAGCCTTCGCGCGTGTTGGTGTAATACGGTCCAACCTTGACTCGCGCCAACTGCGAGAGCGGAATCTCTTCGGCGGAATCGTGGAAGAGCACCAGGGAGAGCGAATCTCCGGGATATTGCGTGCGAATCAGATGGGAGAGCGCCATTGCAACTTTTTTTGCGGGGGTGAACCGATCTTCGCCGTACAGGATCATCGAGTGCGAGCAGTCGAGCATGAGTACCGTCGCGCACGAAGACTGGTACTCGCACTGATGCACCTGCAAGTCGGAGTATTCGATGTTCAGCGGCAGAGTCAGGCCCTCACGCTGGATGGCGTTCGAGAGAGTCGCGGTGATGTCGAGATTCAGAGTGTCGCCGAATTCGTAGGTCTTTGACGAACCGCTGGCCTCGATGCCGGTGGCCAAATCGCGCGTGTCGTGGCGCCCGAAACTCGATTTGCCGAGTGAACCGAGCAGGTTGCGCAGGGACTTGAAGCCAAGGAAGTCGAGACTCTTGTCTGTGATTTCGAAGCGAGCTTGCTGCGCTTCTCCCGTCTGACCTCCGACACTGGATTGGCGCGACGGGTCATGCGGTTCGTCGACCGAGATGTAATCTTCCTGCTGCATGCGCTCGATGAGCTTCTCGATGAGTTCCTCGAGTTGCCCGTCGGCCGTCATCTGCTCGATCTGCTGGCGCAGGTTCTCGTCGAACATCTCGCCGTTGAGCAGTGCGTTCTCAATGGCGCGCTTGAGTTCATCGAGCGTTTGCTCGCCTTCGGGCAGTTCGTACCACATGGATTCCTGGAATCCGCTCTGGAGCAGGTAGTCCGAGAGGGCGCCGTATTTAGAGTAGCGGATGCGTTTCATAAAAACAGCTGCGAGCTATGAGCTTCGAGCTATGAGCAAAAGCCAAAGTTCTTGCGTATAGCTCAAGGCTCGAAGCGCATAGCTCAGTTGAACTGCCTTCTCTGCCGGAGCGGCCTGTCCTCGGGATCGAAGGATTTCTCGCGAACTGGCTCGGGCTTCTTTTCTCCGGCTTTGAATACGCGCTCTTCGCTGCGGCCGATGCGTTTGTGCGCGTGCAGGCCTTCGAGGATGAACTCTGCCGCGGACACTTGCTGCTCGGCGCTCTCTTTTGGCGACACGCCTAGAGGTCCGAGTTTGTCGATCAGGCCCTGGATTCCGCGGAGTTTTTCGAGCGCTTCCGCGGCGGAAACCGAGTCGGCCATTTGAATCTCGCCGCCGAGGTCGAACCATTGGACGATCTGCTGCACGTTGGCGCCGGTGTAGTACTCGTCGTAGGTTTTGGCGATGGCGGTGCGGATGAGTTCGCGGCCGACGTGATCGGCACCCTTCATCTCACCTTCGTATTCGAGTTCGAGCTTTCCGGTGATTGCGGGGAGCGCGGCGTAGACGTCGCTGATGCGCGGGACGACAAGCTTTTCTTCATTGCGAATGGCGCGGCGCTCGGCATTCGAGATCACGTTTTCCATCGCCGAGATCGGAAGGCGCTGGCTCACGCCCGAGCGCTTGTCGATCTTCTTGTCTTCGCGCGCGGCAAAGGCTACGCGCTCGATTACTTCCTGCACGTAGTTCGGAAGATGCATTGTGTGACCATTGCGGCGCGTCCAGGCTTCCTGCGCGGTGATCGCGATTCCTTCTTCGACGGTCGCGGGATAGTGCGTGCGGATCTCCGATCCGATGCGGTCTTTCAACGGGGTGATGATTTTTCCGCGCGCTGTGTAATCTTCAGGGTTGGCGCTGAAGACCAGCGCGAGGTCGAGCGGCAGACGAATCGGATATCCCTTAATCTGCACGTCGCCTTCCTGCATGATGTTGAAGAGTCCAACTTGAATCTTTCCTGCGAGGTCAGGCAGTTCGTTGATGGCGAAGATGCCGCGATTGGCACGGGGAAGCAGGCCATAGTGAACCGTCAACTCGCTTGAGAGTTCATGACCGCCGCGCGCCGCCTTGATGGGATCGATATCGCCAATCAAATCGGCGATGGTCACGTCAGGCGTGGCCAGCTTTTCGACATAGCGCTCGTCGGGAGTGAGATAGGCGATCGGGGCGTCGTCACCGAGGCGAGCGATTTCATCGCGGCAGCGGCGGCAGATCGGCGCGTAAGGATTGTCGTGAACCTCGCATCCGGCTAGATAGGGCATTTGCGGATCGAGCAGCGTCGTCAACGCGCGCAGGATGCGGCTTTTCGCCTGTCCTCGCAATCCGAGAAGGATGAAATTATGGCGCGAGAGAATGGCGTTGATGATCTGCGGCACGACGGTATCGTCATAACCGACAATGCCGGGGAACACGGAGGCGTCACCGTCTTCCCGCAAACGCGCTACCAGATTGTCGCGAAGTTCGTCTTTGACGCGGCGTGTACGTAAACGCTCTTCGGAGAAGGCACTGCGGCGCAGATCCCCCAACGTGCGCGGAACACTCATGAAAGAAAACCCCCACGAACTACAATGAGGTGATTATACGCCGCTGTCGCGCGTTGGGTTTGAGGGCGAGGGAAGCGTGAAACGGTTTTGTTTGAGAAGCGTTGCGCAGTGTCGATTCCACAGTGCGAACGTACTGCTCGTGCTCTGCATTTATTTTTTCGGGACATTCGCCCTCTCACAGGCACAGAGACCGGCTGACCTCTCGACGCCGGGGCAGATCGTGGACGTGACCTGCGCGTCCGATGCTACACAAAGCTACGCTCTTTATCTGCCTTCCACCTACACTTCGGCGAAGCGGTGGCCAGTCATCTATTTTTTCGATCCGGGTGGGCGGGGACAGCGTCCGCTCGAACTCTACAAGAACATCGCCGAAACGTACGGATTCATCCTGGCCGGCTCCAACAACTCGCGGAACTTTTCGAGTGACCAGGGGAAGGCTGTGAATGCGATTTGGCAGGACACGCACGCGCGGCTCGGGATCGATGAGCATCGTTCGTACGCCAGCGGGTTCTCGGGCGGAGCGCGTGTGGCTGGCGCCATGGCTTTGAGCGGTCCCGGCGGCCAAGTCGCCGGCGTGATCGCGCACGGCGCCGGCTATCCCAGCAACAGGACATCGAAGGATGATCTGCCTTACTTCTTCGCGGTTGGCGATCAGGATTTCAATTGGCCGGAAGTGATCAACATTCGCCGCGAACGGGAGGAGCAGGGTTCGCCATATCGGGTGCGCGTGTATTCCGGACGCCATCAGTGGGCACCCGCTGCCGTCATGGAAGAGGCTGTGCAGTATATGAATTTGAAGGCGATGCAGGCCGGCAATCTCACGGCGGACCAGGCATTCCTCGATCGTCTGATGGACACGACCAGGAAGGAAGCGGTCGACGCAGAAAGCAGAAAAGATTCGATCGCGCAGCTTACCGCGTATCGCGCGTTAGTCTCTGACTTTGGTGGACTCCGCGATGTGAAGGAAGCAACTCAGAAGCTGACGGCACTGCAGCAATCACCCGCGTTGAAAGCGGCGCTGAAAAGCGAGCGCGAGCAGGTGTCCGACCAACTGAAGCTGGAACAGGAAATTTCACAGAAAATCGCCAGCGTTGCCGATAATTCGGTAGCCGATGTTACCGCGCTTCGCCTTGATATCAGGCAGCAGATGGGCGCACTCCAGGATCAGGCGAAGCACAGCAAGAACGAGCAGAAGCGCCTGATCTCGGGCCGGGTATTTAGCGGAGTCTTCGTAGGCGCAATGGAGGATGGGCAGCAGCAACTTGCGGCGCGACATTTCGAGAAAGCGGAGGCCTACTTCGACCTGATGAGGCAGGTTAGCGATGATCCGTGGCCCGTATTGTTGCTGGCCGATACGCATGCGGCTGCGGGAAATCGAAAGCTGGCGATCAAGGATTTGCAGGAAGCGGTCCGGCGCGGGCTGAAGGATCGGGCAGTGATTGAGTCGGATTCGCAGCTTCAGGGGCTCAAAAGCGAGCCGGACTTTCAGAAGCTTGTGGCGGGGGTGGAAGGGGAGTCGTGAGATTCAGTGCACGTGACCGTTGCCGCCAGCCGTTTGGCGTGCTCGCGCTGCGCGCTTCAATTGGGGAAGGATGGTTTCCAGGTACGCCGCGACGGCCTGAATTCGCTGTGCTTCGGAGCGCATCGCGAGCAACTTCTGTTTGAAATCGAGATCGAGCGGCAACGATCCGGCAAGATAAAACGAAAGCTGGTTCTGGTCGGCAGCGGAAAGATCCTGCACGGCTCCCGCCAACGAGAGGATTTCGAGATGAAGCTGAACTGCTTTCACGCGCTCTTCCTGGGCAGCGGCTTCAGGATCATCCGGGACGATCAGCACCTCTGCCTGCAGGAATGAACGATCGCGATTCACTTCGATCACTTCGAAACGCTTGCGTCCTTCGCAAATCAGGTCCATGCGACCGTCGGGGTATTCCTTCGTCACGGTAATGATTTCGGCGGTGCATCCGACTTCGGCGATGCCCTCTTCGAAAGCGCGCACCACGCCGAAGGGCGCCTCCGCGGAGATGCACTCGCGGATCATTTCCTTGTAACGCGGTTCGAAAATGTGAAGCGGCAAGGGAGTGCCGGGGAGCAGAACCAATTCGAGCGGGAACAGGGGAAGAAGCGCCACGAAGTCTCCAGCGCGCAATCAGAACGCGACATTTTCGATTCTACGACATTGTGCCGGCAGCATCTTGACTTCATCGGCTGCGCCGAATACAACGCGAGCATGGAACTTAGCGGGAAAGTGGTGGTGGTCACGGGCGCTTCGATGGGTATCGGCGAAGCCATTGCCCAGGTGTTCGCGCGGCAGGGCGCGAGCGTCGTTTTGCTGTCGAGAGATTCGTCGCGGGCGGAGGCCGCTCGCAACCGAATCGGGTTTGTGGAGCGCACAGCCGCGTTGTCTTGCGATATTCGATACTCGGAAGAGATCGATCGCGTTCTCGGGCTCACGCTGCATCACTTTCAGCGGATTGACGTGTGGATCAATAACGCGGGACATGGACTGATCGACTCCGTGTCGGAGATGGACATGTCGGCTTGCCACGAGATGTTTGAGACGAACTTCTTTGGAGCCGTGACCGCGATGCAGAAAGTAATTCCCATCATGAAGCAGCAGGGCGGGGGCACGATCATCAACATTTCCAGCGTCGCGGGACATGTCCCGCTGCCGTTTCATGGCGCTTATAGCGCCACGAAGTTTGCCTTGAATGCGCTCGGCAAGGCCGCGAGAGTGGAGTTGAAGAAAGATGGGATCCATGTGATGACCGTGTGTCCCGGGTATGTGCGCACCGCATTCAGCGAAAACGCGATTCGGGGTCATGAACTCAAGAAGGTTCGGCCCAACTCGCTGCGTGGGATTAGCGCCGAGCGTGTGGCCCGGGCGACGCTTCGCGGGTATCTCAAGCAGAAGAGGGAAGTCATCGTCCCGTGGACGATGCATGTGCCAGTGAAGCTTTATCAGTTGTTTCCTGGGCTGGCGGAGTGGGCCATGGGAGGAATGGCGAAATGAAAGCGATTTCTGATTGCAGATTTTAGATTTGTGCAGGGATGGAGTCAGGGAGCCATCCCACGTGCGTCCCGGAACAATCTTAAATCTGCAATCTGCAAAAGGCTCGCCCCATCAGGCGGAGTTCAACTCACCCAGCATTGCTTCCATTTCCGATTGCGCGTGCAGATTGCCGGTGCGGCGGGCGGAGGCGATGCCTTCGTTTAACATTTTCTTCGCGTCCTCACCTCTTTCGGCCCGCACCAGGGTTTGCGCGGCCATGAAATAACCCGCAGTGTAGTCAGGGTGGTTCTCAATCAAGATTGCGAATTCCGCGAGCGCTCGGTCGAAGTCGCCTTGCTTCGAATACTCCATGGCGAGACCGTAGCGCGCAAACGCATCTTTCGGATTCTCGGTCAGGATGTCATTCAAGGCGGCGATACGATCCATGGTGCAACTCCCCCGCAGACGAGGTTACTACAAAGCAGAGTCTGCTACGCGTAGAGTTCTGGTCAGCTGGTCAGCGCGGCTCGGCGTGATTACAATGGCGAGTCCAAGCATTTACTCCCTGAGGAAGAGTCCGAGTTGGCCTGTCCTTATTTCATGCCGGTCGCAAAACTGGAGGATGGCAGCTGGCCGCACCCGGCACGGCTTCCGCTCGGTTGCGGATGGAGCGGGCATTGCACGGCTCCGGGTCATGAGGACGCCGTTCCGTCGCAGGATGTTCTGCAAACTTTTTGCAACCTGGGCTATGCCAGTAGTTGCGGTTGGGCGCCAGCGGAACGTCGCTGGGACGCAGTGCGATTTGCCGTGGTTTCACCCGGCAGGAGTTTGCGGGAGCAAGAAAGGATTCCGTCAGAAAATGCGGCGAGAGTTCTCCGCCTCACGGTGGTTTACGAACAGAACAACCGTCCTGCGGGTCAGGGAGAACTGGAATTCGATCTCTCGAGTGCGACCTGGTTGTGCCGCCACGAAGATAACCGCATTCAAAAGATGGCGGAGTGTTTTCTAGAAGCCTATTTGAGAAAGAGAAGCTGACCCGGCATCCCGCGCTCTAAGCAGAACGAAGGAAGACTATGTCCGACCACCTGATTCCACGGCCCGTCCGAGATTCACAATCAGAAATGGCGGAAATCGTGCTGCCCAACGACGCCAATCCGCTGGGAGCGCTGCTTGGCGGACGCCTGATGCACTGGATCGACCTGGCGGGAGCGATGGCTGCGCACCGCCATGCGCGCAATCATGTGGTGACCGCCTCGGTCGATCACATCGATTTCCTGGTGCCGGTGCGTGTTGGAGACCTTGTGATTCTTCGCTCGTCAGTGAATCGCGTATTCCATACTTCGATGGAGGTCGGCGTGAAGGTTTATGTAGAAAACTACATTGCCGATACGGCGCAGCACGTCGCCTCCGCACACTTAACTTTCGTTGCCATTGATGCGGTGGGCAAGCGGGTGCCGGTGCCTCCCGTGATCCCCGAGACGGAGGACCAGCGCCAACGCTACGACGATGCTGGGAGGCGCCGCGAAATCCGCAGATCCGAATTGGAACGAAGGCGCAAGCCACGCTGACTTCTGCGCGAAATGTGATGTGGATCACATCTAGCCCTCAGGTAAATAGTTAGCCTAGATCGGTCGCCGAGGATTTTCATGGATAGTGCTCTCTTAGTTCACCGCCTTCACTTCGCATTCACCGTCACCTTTCACTATCTTTTTCCTCAGCTGACCATGGGGTTGGCGCCACTGATTGTGGTGCTGAAGACGCTCGCTTGGAGACGCAACGATGAGACCTACAACCGCGCTGCCCGGTTCTGGGCGCGGGTCTTCGGAATCAATTTTGTTCTCGGGGTGGTGACTGGGATTCCGATGGAATTTCAGTTCGGCACGAACTGGTCGCACTTCTCGCGCTTTGCTGGAGGAGTCATCGGTCAGACACTCGCGATGGAAGGCGTGTTCGCGTTTTTCCTCGAGTCTGCTTTCCTCGGACTGTTCTTGTACGGCGAGAAACGGCTTGGCCCTCGCGGCCACTGGTGGTCGGCAGTGGCGGTCTTTCTTGGTTCATGGCTCAGCGGATTTTTCATCATCGTCACCGATGCCTGGATGCAACATCCAGTGGGATACACGACGGCGGCGGATGGATCGGCGCAACTCTCCAGTTTCTGGGCGTTGATGTTGAATCCGTGGGCGTGGTGGCAATATGCGCACAACATGAGCGGCGCGGTCATCACCGGGGCATTCGTCATGGCGTCGGTGGGAGCGTTCTATCTGTTGTGGGGTAAGTTTCAGGAATACGGACGAATATTCGTGCGGGTCGGAGTGGTAGCGGCTCTCATTGCGAGCGTGCTGCAGGTGTTCCCAACGGGCGATGGCCAGGGGCGCATGGTGGCTTTCGAGCAACCGGTGACCCTCGCTGCGATGGAAGGTCTGTTCCAAGGCCAGCCCGGAGCGCCGATCGTTTTAATCGGACAGCCGAACGTCGAGGAACACAAGATCGACAATCCGATCCTGGTGCCGAACGCGCTCAGCTTTCTGACCTACCGCCGATGGAACGCTGAGGTGAAAGGACTCGATGCGTTTCCGCAAGATCAGTGGCCGACGAGTATCGAATTGCTGTATTTCAGTTACCACATCATGGTGGGACTGGGGACATTGTTCATCGCCATCGCTGTCGTGGCGGCGTTCCTGATGTGGCGCGGCAAATTGTTTGTGAGCCGCTGGATGCTGTGGATTTTGCTGTTGGCGTTGCCATTCCCGTACATCGCCAACACTGCTGGATGGATGACTGCCGAACTCGGGCGCCAGCCATGGCTGGTGTACTCGGTGATGCGCACGGTGGATGGGTATTCGAAAACCGTTTCAGCGGGGAACGGGATATTCACTTTGCTGGGATTTATGGGGATGTATACGGTGCTGGGGATATTGTTCCTGTTCCTGGTGAGGCGGGAGATAGAAAGGGGACCGGAGGCGCAGGTGGAAGCAGGACACTGAGATGCTTGGCAAGGGAGGGAAAATCTTGCGATGCGGCGCGCGGTATCGACGAGTCCAGATGTGTGCCTCTGCCGGCGGACAGCAGATTCCTCGCTTTGCTCGGAATGACAAAGAGTAACTGGGGAGACAAGCGCTTTTGCAATGATAGGAGTTGGGAAGGATAGAAATGGAATCACTCTGGTTCGCCATTGTCGCTTTGCTCGTACGCCTGCGGAGCGGCAAGCCATCATGCGGGCGATTGGGCCCGTATGGGACGGCAACGAAGTATGGTTGCTGGCTGCTGGAGGGACGCTCTATTTCGCGTTTCCGCTGCTCTACGCGTCCAGCTTCAGCGGTTTCTATCTGCCGCTGATGATTGTGTTGTGGCTGCTCATGCTGCGTGGCATCGGCATCGAATTGCGTGCTCACATGGACAATCCGGTCTGGCGGGGATTCCTCGACTTTGTGTTCTGGGGATCGAGCGTACTGCTGACAATTTTCTTCGGCGCCGCTTTGGGGAACGTGGTGAGGGGCGTGCCTCTCGGGGCGGACCAGTATTTTTTCGAACCACTGTGGACTGACTTTCGAGTGGGAACCGACAACGGCATTCTCGACTGGTATACGGTACTGAGCGGGGTGATTGCGCTGGTGACGCTGACAGCTCACGGTGCGCTTTACATTGCCGCGAAAACAGAAGGCGACTTGAACCTTCGCGCCCGTACAACGGCGAAATACGCGTGGCCGCTGCAGCTTGCTCTGACTGTCGCGGCGCTAGCGGCGACGGTTTCGATCCGTCCCGGAGTGCTGGACAATTACAAGCATCACATGGTGGGATTCGTGATTCCCGTGCTCGTCTTCGGCTCGCTGGCCGTGATGCTGCATGGCATCCTCAAGCGCGCGGACCGACTGGCCTTTCTGGCGTCCTGCACATACATCGTCTGCATGCTGGTGGGGGCGGCGTTCGCCCTCTATCCAGTTTTGCTGCCGGCGAGCACCGACCCGGCGCGAAGCATTACGATCTACAACGCGGCCGCTGGACATCACGGACTGAGCGTCGGACTTGTTTGGTGGATCCTGGGAATGATCCTTGCTCTCGGATATTTCTTCTTCGTCTACCGGATGTTCCGCGGGAAGGTGCGGATCGAGGGGGAAGGGTACTGACGCAAACCGCTGGTTAAGGCAAGTTCGCGTGTATTGCGAACGACTTCGCGACCTTGCGTAGTTGCTTGTCTTTTGTCCAGAGCAGTGTGGGCGGATCGAGGAAAACAGAGGCAATCAGATGTGCGTCGGTGAGGCCGATGCCCAGGTTGTATAGACGACGAGCCTCGATCGTAAGCCGGAGCTCGCTGGTCCGCGCCACCCGCACTTGCGGCAGCAGGTCTAGCATCGCGAGCGTTTTGGCGCGGTCGCGGAGTGATCCCAATGCAAGTTCGGCAACGATCCAGGGATGGATCACAATCTGGCCCGAGTTCAGGGCCTTCTGCAAGTCTGTGTTGCCGGAGCGGAAATGATCGATCCAGATCGACGTGTCGGCGAGGATCAATGTTTTCCTGGCCTGCGGCGAGGAATGTTTTTCAATCTGGGCATGGAGGCTCCGAGGGCTGCCAAGCGGCGGGCGCTTTCGCGCTCGATCAGGGCCTTGAGGGCTTCACGGATCAACGCCGTCTTTTCCGTTGTACCTGTATATTCCTGAGCGGTGCGGATGAGATCGTCGTCGAGGGCAATGGTGGTTCGCATGGCGTCAATTATAGCATCAGCTGATGTCAAAAATGATGCTTCAAAAATGCAGAGTGTGTGCAATTATTGGGTAGCATGCTCGCTCTGGTCGGGGGCAACCGCACACATAACTCGGAGATTGGCCTGATTGGGAGCAGTACACCTCCTCCCCCACTTGTATAATTAATGCTTGGGGTGTTCTGCATCATCTCCTCAACGCAGTTTCTTAATCCGTATCAGGAGCTAATCCTTTGAGCGCACATACACCGCATCAGCATGGACCGGGACCCGCCCAGCCGGGGCCGCAACCTCTACCGGGAGTCGACGCCATTATCGCCGTGGGGTCGGGCAAGGGAGGCGTCGGCAAGACCACGCTGTCGGTGAACCTGGCGGTGGCGTTGGCCAAGATGGGACACAAGGTCGGACTGCTTGATGCCGACGTGTATGGGCCGAACGTACCTCTGATGCTGGGCACGAACTCGCAGCCGCGCATGGTGGGCGAGAACCGCATTGAGCCGATCGAAGCCTTTGGGCTGAAAGTGATTTCCGTTGGGTTCCTCAATCCGGGCGACAAGCCTGTGATCTGGCGCGGACCGATGTTGCACCAGATCATTCGCCAATTCCTTGGCCTCGTTGAATGGGGAAAGCTCGACTACATGGTGGTCGACCTGCCTCCCGGGACAGGGGACGTCGCACTGTCTCTGGTACAGACGGTGCCGCTGACGGGGGCGGTGGTGGTCTCGACGCCATCGGATGTTTCGCTGCAGGACGCGCGCAAGGCGGTTGAGATGTTCCGGCAGATGAAGGTGGATATCGCCGGCGTGGTCGAGAACATGAGTTATTTTGTGTGCCCGCATTGTTCGCATGAAGTCGACATTTTCTCGCGCGGCGGGGCTGAGTTAATGGCGAAGCGCTTTGAAGTGCCATTCCTGGGCAGCATCGCGCTCGATCCGGAAGTGCGGAAATCCGGGGACGGCGGCAAACCGATCGTGCTTGAAGGGGAAAACTCGCCGCATGCGAAGTCGATTTATGAGTTTGCGCGAAGGGTGGTGGAGCGTGTGGGCGAGATCAAGGCTAATGCGCCGGGGAATGTGATTCAGATTCAGTAATCTTCGGCAGCCAGCAAACCTTTGTCATCCTGAGCCGCGGTTTTGGCGGCGAAGAACCTATGCACTTGTTTGCAGCATACGCGCTTCCAGCATTGGCATAGGTCCTTCGCGGCCAAGGACGCCGCTCAGGATGACAAGGCTTATTTGTCTTGGAATCTTGCCAGCCGCCAGATTGCATCCGGTTCATGATCTTTCACGATCAAATCCGCCATCATCTCTCCTATCGCCGGGCCGTGTTTGAAACCGTGACCTGAGCCTCCGCCGAGCAGCCAGACATTTTCGTTCGTGGGATGGCGGTCGATGATGAAGTGACCATCGGGCGTTTGTTCATACTGGCAGACGCGGGTTTCGATCAATGGAGCATTGCGAAGGGCAGGGAAGCGGAAGGCGACGTATTCGCGAATGTTCTTTAGCGTCTCGGGATCGATCACGCGCTCGCCATTGGTCGGGTCGAAATCCGGTCCGCGCGTATCGTCGGCGATTTTAAATCCACGGCGGTCGCTGCCGGGAATTCCGTAGCGGAACTTGCCGCGGTGGTCGGCCCACACGGGGAGGTGGGGATCGTGAAAGCGGGTGTCGCCGGGCGGAGTGCCGAAAAAGAATACGTCCTGCTTGGTGGCTTTGATGAACGAACTCACGGCTTGCGGAAAGAGTTTCCCGAGCCACGGACCGCAGGCGAATACGTAGCTGTGAGCCTTGAGTTGGGAGTCATCGGCCAGAGACAGACCGCGGAGCGGCGATTCTTCTAATCCTTGTCCAAGGACGCTGGCCTGGCGATAGCGGCCTCCTGCGGCGACGAAAGCTTCGACCACTGCTGCGCAACTTGCCCGCGCATCGAGATAACCGCATTCCGGTTCGAAGACGCCCCATTCGATTTCTTCGAAGTTGATCTGCGGCCAATGCTTCTTCAATTGGGCGCCGGAAAGTTCCTGATACTTGATCTTTGCCTTGTGCAGCATCTCGACGGAGCCGCGCTCGAAGGAGTCGTCGCGGCCGGCAGCCATCCATAACACTCCGCTGCGATGGAGATACTGCTGTTTCCACTTGCGCTCGTACCTCGCCCATAGCTTTAGGGCACGGGCGGCCATTTCGGTGTAAGGCTGGTCGGGACCATAGGTGCCGCGCATGACACGCGTTTCGCCGCCTGAGGACGAACGTGAATTGCCGGGGCCCCATGCGTCGATCAGGGTGACGCGTGCGCCGCGTTCGAGAAGATGCAGGGCAGTCCATCCTCCGAAGGCTCCGGCGCCGATGACGGCAATGTGGGGTTTGGATTTCAAGCTTTCAATGTCGAACAACTGACGGAAGAGGATAGCAGGAAGTTCCGGATGGTCGTGGTTTTGGCCAGATTTGTCATTCCGAGAGAAGCGAAGAATCCCTACCTGGCAAGCGGACTCGGGGTAGGGATCCTTCGACTCCGCCGGAGTTGCGCTGCGCTCCACTCCGGCTGCGCTCAGGATGACAGAACTAATAGAGAAACAGGGACCGACCAACGCTGCCGGCTTGCTTCCCTTGCTTGACACCGTTGCGACCCGTTCCTAGAATCCCAACAGGATCATAACTTCGATCCAAAACCTAAGCTTCTGCATCTAAAATAGTTAAGGAATGGACCAGAAGCTCTTGCTCCCCTCGGCACCCGGCGCCCGATCTGAGACAATTGAGAAGTGACGCATGCCCGTTGACCCCAATATCGGGAATCGCGAACGCGAAATTCTGACTGCCATCGTCGAGACTTTTATCTCTACGGGCGAGCCGGTCGGATCGCGGACGCTGGCGCGATCGAATCGCGAAGGATTGAGCCCGGCTTCGATCCGCAACGTGATGGCGGATCTTTCTGACGCGGGATTCCTCGATCAACCGCACGCCTCGGCAGGCCGCGTGCCCACGACGGAAGCTTACCGCTATTATGTGGAGCAGATTTCCGGTAACGCGCGTCTCGCGCCGCAGGAAGAGACGATGATTTCCGACTCGCTGGCTGGCATCACCGACGTGCAGGAATTCATGGAGCGCACTTCGCATGTGCTCTCACTGATTTCGCGAAATGTCGGCGTGACGGTGGCGACGAGCGGTCCGAAGAACGCGTTGGAACATGTCTACTTCTCGCGCCTGGGGGACCAGAAGGTGCTGGCGGTAGTGGTGACTCGGTCGGGCCTGGTGCGCGATCGCGTGCTGCGAATGGATCTGCCACAGAGCGATCTGGACCTGGCCGCGCGTTATATCAACGAGAATTTCCGAGGCTGGACGATGGAGTCCATGCGCGGGGAACTCGGACGCCGCATCGAAAAGGAGCGCAGCGAATACGACCGGCTGATGAATTCCATCGAAGCCTTATATAAGCAGGGAGCATTGGCGGCCGAGCAAGGATCGCAAATGGTATTCGTGGAAGGCGCGTCCAACCTGCTGTCCGGTGAGAATGACCGCGACCGCCTGCAGGAGATGCTCAAGACGCTTGAGGAGAAAGAAAAAGTTGTCCAGCTTTTGAGCGCCTACCTCAATGTGAAGCAGGAAGCGGTGCGAGTCGTCATCGGCCTGGACGAGGCCTTGCCTTCCATGCAGAATTTCGTATTGATCGGCGCGCCCGCTCATGCGGGAAATGAAGTCATGGGCTCTCTGGCGGTGATTGGGCCCACGCGCATGGATTATCAGCACACGATCACCGCGGTTTCTTACATCGCGCGTCTCTTCGACAAGATCTTGAATGAATCGGAGTAATGAAGCTTGTTATGGCTAAATCGAACGGAAAACCAGAAGTTGAAACGCAAGGCTTGGACGTGGAGCACGAGCTTCCGCCGGGAGAAAAGGACGACGCGTCGTCCCCTTCCAGCCGCGGAGCCGTTGCCGAGCCTGCCGGTCCAGAATCAGAGTTGCAGAAAGTGAAAGCCGAGCGCGATTCGCTGCTCGACCGGTTGGCTCGGGCACAGGCCGAATTTGAAAATGCCCGCCGCCGTGCCGCAAAAGAGCAACAGGACTTTCGCGACTTCGCTATGGCGGACGCCATCAAGTCTCTGCTGCCAGTGATCGACAACTTCGAACGCGCACTGCAATCGAAGTCTGAGGCTGCCGACTTTCGCGCCGGCGTGGACCTGATCTACAAGCAGTTGCGCGACGTGTTGACGAAGCTCGGTGTGCAGCCCATCTCGGCCAAAGGGGAGCAGTTCGATCCGCATATTCACGAGGCGATCGAGATGGTGGAGACTCCGGACGCGGCGGATCACGAAGTGCTGGAAGAGTGGCAACGCGGTTACAAGTACAAAGACCGCCTGCTCCGTCCCGCGATGGTGAAGGTTGCGAAGAATCCCGGAAAATAAGCGGAACTCTTTCGGTTGGACCAGGATCAAGGAGAGCCATGCAGACGATTTTCCCCATCCTGCGCTACAGGGATGCGCGGGCGGCGATTCACTGGCTGTGCGCGGCGTTCGGCTTCGTGGAACGCTGCTGCTTTCCGGACGACGGGCCGTTCGTGCGGCATGCGCAATTACAGCTTGGCGAAAACATCATTATGCTTGGATCGGTTCGGGCAGACGATGGCATTGCCAGTCCTGGGGCGTCGGGAGCAGCGACGCAAATGCTGGCGGTCTATGTGAAGGATCCGGATGCGCATTACGACCGGGCAAATGCTGCGGGTGCGAAGATTTTGTATCCGCCGAAAGATACGGATTTCGGTTCTCGCGAATATCACGTGCTCGACCTGGAAGGTCATCCTTGGACGTTTGGCACCTATCGGCCGGCCGTGGACTAAGGCTTGAGCAATCTTGAGAAGGAACTGATTTGACGACGAACGCAAAACGCGATTATTACGAGGTGCTGGGAGTAACCCGGACGGTCACCGAGATAGAGTTGAAGTCCGCTTACCGGAAGCTGGCTTTGCAGTACCATCCTGATCGGAATCCTAACAATCCCGACGCCGAAGAAAAGTTCAAAGAAGTCAGCGAGGCGTATGCGGTTCTCGCAGACACGGACAAGCGCGCAGTGTATGACCGCTTCGGGCATGCCGGATTAGGCGGCGCTTCGAGCGGCGGCGCCGGTTTTGATCCGACGGTTTTCCAGGATTTCAGCGACATCTTCGGGGAATTCTTCGGGTTCGGCGATATGTTTGGGGGCGGGGGACGCCGCCGCAGCCGAGTACAGCGCGGTGCCGATCTGCGCGAAGACCTGACGCTCGAGTTCGAGGAAGCATACTTCGGCACCGAATCTCGGGTCACCGTTCGGCGCCACGAAGCTTGTGAAGAATGCCGCGGGTCGGGATCGGCTCCCGGCAAAGGGCCGACGAGTTGCCGCTCTTGCAATGGCCGCGGGCAGGTTCGCTACCAGCAGGGGTTCTTCAGCATCGCGCGGACGTGTCCCACGTGCCAGGGAACCGGCAACGTCATCACTGATCCGTGCTCGAAGTGCAAAGGCGAGGGCCGAGTGCTTCGCCAACGTACCGTCGACGCGAAGATTCCTGCCGGAGTTGAAGACGGGACTCGAATCCGCTTTGGCGGCGGGGGCGAGGTCGGTCAGTTCGGTGGTCCCGCGGGTGATTTGTATGTCGTGCTTCACGTGAAGGAGCATCCGTTCTTCGAGCGCGAAGGCAACGACCTGCATTGCGTGGTTCCGATCTCTGTGGCGCAGGCCTCGATGGGGGCCGAGATCCGCGTGCCCACCATGGAAGGCGAGCACGTGCTGAAGATTCCGGAGGGCACGCAGCCGAGTACGACGTTCCGCATTCGCAACAAGGGTGTTCCGGTGCTGAACGGCCACGGCAAGGGCGATCTGTATGTTGAGGTTCGCGTGCAAATTCCCGGCAAACTGAACAAGCGGCAGAAGGAACTGCTGCAGGAGCTCGACGTTCTCTCGAAGGTCGATAATCAGCCGCTGTTGCGGTCGCTGTTGGGGAAAGTGAAAGATATCTTCCAGTGATTTGGTCTGCTTGCGCGGCGCACAGGCTCAGAAGCTATCTCACAATGGACCGAACGGGTAACCTGCGCGTTCGCTGAGGAGCTAAAGAGTGTGCGTGAGAACTCGTCTTTCGCCCCTTCAGGGCTGGATCACTTTCCACCTTTACCCGCGCCTTGCGCCGCGGGCTGTATTCTTGCGCAGCTTTGCGGCTGGATTCTCGTACGTTTCGCCCCACCGTCTTTCCCGGAGTCTAGTTCTCATGCACACACTAAAGCCCACGTCGTTTGTAGCTTAAACGGAACGGCTAAAGCCATGCCCTACCCGAAATCCATTTATGAGATCGCTTCTTGCTACTGGGGACTCGCATGACCCGTCGCAGATGGATCGCCGATCAAGTCTCGGGCAACCGAGCTGCCCTCACCGGGGCACACGCCGACCACCTGGTCCGCGTGCTTCGCGCACGCGTGGGGCAGGAGTTCGATGTCGTGGCCAACGGAGTGGTGCGCCGAGGCGTAGTCGTCGCGCTAGCAGATAGCCTTGTTGATTTCGAGCTCGGGGAAGAGATCGCGGCGGAAGCGACAGCGATCCATTTGACCTTGGTGCTGGCGATCTTCAAGTTCGACCGCATGGAATGGGCGATTGAGAAATGCACGGAGCTCGGCGTAGCCGGAATGATCCCCGTCATCGCCCGGCGAACTGATTCGCACCTGGTGGCTGCCTCCGCGAAAAGAGTGGAACGCTGGCGCACGATTGCTGTACAGGCCTCGGAGCAATCACGGCGGGCGTCTCCGCCGGAGATCGCTGATCCGGTTAAGTTGCGGGAGGCGATGGCGCTTCCGGCCGGACTTAAAATCGTGTTGTCGGAGGCGGAGGAACAGTCCCAGTTTCGCGACATTCAGCCTGCAGGGGAAGTCCTGCTTGCGATTGGTCCCGAGGGCGGGTGGACGGAGGACGAACTGGAACTCTTACAGAACAACGGATGGTTGTCTGCGTCTCTTGGCCCGACCATCCTGCGAGCCGAAACTGCGGCCATCGCGGCGACTGCCATTACGATGTCGGCTCTCAGTCGATAAAATGCTCTTATGAACAAAGGACACATCTATTTCGAAATACAGGCCGACGATCCGGCACGGGCGGTACATTTCTATTCCCAGGTGTTCGGCTGGAAGTTTGGTGAGATCCCGGGATTGCCTGTGCCTTACTGGCGTATCGAAACTGGCGGGTCGAGAGGTGGACTGCTGCAGCGGCCTGCCAAAACTCCGCCGCCGCAGAGCGGCACGAATGCGTTCGTGTGTTCGCTTGAGGTTGAAGATTTCGACGCGACTGCGAAAACCATTGAGCAAGTCGGGGGAATCGTCGCCTTGCCCAAATTTGCTGTGCCGAATACCTGCTGGCAGGGGTATTTCGTGGACACGGAAGGAAATACATTCGGAATCTTTCAGGTGGATCCGAACGCAAAGTAGCAACCTGCGTATTGCGGGCATGCGCTCGAAAAATCCCCACTTCTCCCAAAGGCTGGGAGAAGTGGGGCACCCAGTCGCGGAATAGTTCCGCACAGGTTTCCTCATCCCGGCAGGTGATATCCTGCCCGCAATGGCGTCGAAGTCTAATTCACGTTCTGTCCCCTTTGTTCCTGACGAGCGCCAGTGTGAAGCGATCGAACACGTCCACGGTCCGATGCTGGTCGTCGCTGGAGCCGGCACGGGTAAGACGTCGGTTCTGACCCATCGCATCGAGCGGTTGGTGAAGGAAGGGCATGCCCGCACCGACGAGATTCTTGCCCTGACTTATACGGTTAATGCCGCCGAGGAAATGCAGGAGCGGGTACGCAAGTTGCTGGGTGGAAAAATCGTGCAGGCTCTGACCTTTCACGATTACTGCCTGAAACTGTTGAAGCGCGTAGGTAAAGATTTCGGCGTGCTCGATGAGAAGGACCTCTGGATTTATCTGCGGCGGCGCATCCACGACTTGCGTCTGGAGCACTACATTCGAGCTGCCAACATCGGGCAGTTCCTCAATGACCTGCTGGACTTCGTGAACCGGTGTCACGACGAATTGGTGACGCCGGAGAAATATGCTGACTATGTCGAACGCATCGAACGGCGCGAAGTCCCGATTCCACGGGTGGTGAAGTCCAAGATTGCGCTTGATGATGAGGAGGTACTGGGCCGATGCCGGGAGATTGCCCGCGTATTCTCGACGATCGAGGGCTGGCTCGCGGAAGAAAACCTCGGGACCTTCAGCCATATGATCACGCGGGCGCACGCCCTGCTGCACAGCGATGAGTCTGTGTTGGCCGAGGCACGCCGTGGCGCCCGGTACATCCTTGCCGATGAATTCCAGGATGCCAACTTCGCGCAGATCAAGATTCTGACCCGCCTGGCGGGTGCCGACGGGAATCTTTTTGCGGTGGGCGATCCTGACCAGTCGATTTACCGATTCCGTGGGGCATCTAGTGAGGCCTTCGAACTCTTTTATCGAAATTTCCCTGCGGCCAAGCGTGTGGTGCTGGAAAAGAACCGGCGTTCGATCACTCCGATCTTGCAGACGGCTTTCGCCGTCATCAATGAGAATCCTCCAGTGTTCGCCAAGAGCGGCAGCAGCGCGTTTACGTATCACCGAGTGCCCCTGAAATCGGCTCGTGATGAGGAGTCCGCCGCCTCCGCATTGCAACCGGCAAACCAGCCGGTGACCGCGATTGTCCTGAAGGATCGCAGTACGGAAGGGCCCGACCTCGTCGCTTATTTGCGCGAGGCGCAGCGCAAGTCGAGATGCAAGTGGTCGGACTTCGGAGTGTTGTATCGTTCCCACCTGCACCGTGACGATCTGGTACAGGAACTAGCGGAGGCCGGGATTCCATTTGTGATCGAGAGCATGGATGTCTCGGATACTCCTGAGGCCCGTGATCTGTTTGCGTGCTTGAACGTGATCGTTTCCAGCGGAGATGACGTCAGCTTGATGCGCGTGGCGGGCTTGCCGTGTTTTCGAGTCAACCCTGAGCAGTTGCGGCAAGAGCTGCGTGCCATCGCGCGCGACAATCGCGAGGCCAAGGTAGTGCCTCTGTTCACCGCGCTCGACCGCGTCGACGGCGGCGCAGAGGTCGTAGCGCGGGTGCGGCGAGTGCGTGAAAGCATCCAAGGTCGCAACGCCAAAGGACGAGTTGCACTCGACATTGTGGTCCGGGAATTTGTCCTCGACACGTCCTCGCCCATCCTGCAGGCAGCCTTGCATTTTGTGGAGGATTGGGAGAAGAAGAGGATCAACAAGACCGCTGACCTTGAAGAGCTCGTCGACTACCTCGGCTATTTTCGCGAGGCGAATGGCGTCATACCGCTGCGGTCGGATGAGAACGAAAACGCAGTTCGCCTGATGACGGTCCACGGGGCCAAGGGACTTGAGTTTCCGCATGTCTTCATTCTGCGCGCTCTGTCTCCGTCCTTCCCATCTTCGTACAAGGAGACACTCGTTGCGTTCCCACGGGAATTGCGCGATCCCGATTCTCTGACCGAGGCGGATGACAAAACGCTGCATGAGCAGGAGGAGCGGCGCCTGTTTTACGTGGCGATGACCCGGGCGCGGGATTCGCTGCGCATCTACGCGCGCGAGGGAACGGGCAAGACCGATAAGACTCCGCCGGGCTATTTGCGGGAGTTGATCAAGAACAAAGCTGTGGCGCCATGGTTCCGTGCCATTCCGGCGGGGGGTGCACAAGCGACTCTCGAAATTGCCGCTGCGGCGTCCCCACTTTATCCCGAAGAATCGCAAACCACTCGTTGGTTCGAATTGGCGGTTTTAGAAGGACTGCACAAGCGCCTTAGCGCGTCGGCGGTCGAAACCTATCAGCGGTGCGGTTTGCAGTTCAAGCTGGAGCGGGACTGGCGCATCGCTGCCAAGCCTGCAGCGGCGATGCAATATGGCGCGGCGATTCATCGTGTGCTCAAAACCTACTTTGAGTCAATTCGGCTCGGTCGGCCGAAGAGTGACGAGGAAATCATCGAACTCTTCTGCCTGGATCTGGCCAGCGCCAAGATTCAGGAAGCATATCAGCACGAACTCTACGAGAAGCAGGGGATCGTGCAATTGCAGGATTTCCTATCGAAGGCACGTTCAATTCCCGCCTCGCAGGTTCTGCACACGGAAGAATCCTTCGAGTTCAAGGTGGGAGAGACGACCGTGGTCGGTCGCATCGACCGGATCGATCAGCGCCCGGACGGAACCGTCGCCATCATCGACTACAAGACGGGTAAGGCGCGCGATCAGGAATCGGCGGACGAGAGTCTTCAGCTGTCCCTGTACGCCATTGCAGCGAAGGAGAAGTGGAAGTACAGCGTCGGAGCTCTGATTTTTCACAACCTGGAAGAAAACGTTCCCGTCATGACCTCGCGGTCGGAGTCACAGTTGCTGTCGGCTCGCGCCTGCGTCGAAGATGCAGCCCAGGGAATTGCCGATGGTGTGTTCGAGGCGAAGGTGGGGCAGCACTGCAGCTTCTGCGCGTATCGGAGTCTTTGTCCTGAGAAAGAAAAGCGCATTCCACGGCTGGTAAGAGTTAGTGTGACCTAAAATGCGGGGACTGTCATTCCGAGCGCAGCGAGGAATCCCTAATCTCCGGCAATGCTTGTTGGGTAGGGATGCTTCGACTCCGAACGAGTTCGCTTCGCGATCTCGTTCTCCGCTCAGCATGACAGGATGGCTACTTTGTAGAATCCCGAAACCTTTCCAAAAAAACTTAGGGGACGCATTGAGCGTCCCCTGTTGACTTCGTACGGAACTTGCTAGTGTTTCTTTTTCTTTTTTGCCTTTTTCTTGGTTGCCATTGTTCCTATTCTCCCTTCCATTCTTCATGGAAATGTGCAGTGATGTTTTACTGCAACTAGTTGATGTATAGAGTTAATGAAAAATGAAGTCAAGAAAAAAATGATGATCGATTCGCGCAAATTGTGGCACCAAAGTCACGACGAAAGAATTTCTTCGACGAATGTCAACCATTATTTTGCAGGAAACGTTCGTGAGATTCCGAGTTGCGACCTCGTTGATCGAACCATGACGAGAAATTTCCAATTGCACAAGGAGCACAACCTGCAAAAGCAGAGGTCGGACGTTGGCAGGTGCGCTGACTCGCGTGAAGCCAATGCTCTCGCTCGCTCATCTATAATGAAAACGCGAAATCTTCGCGAGGAGCCCGATTCATGGCCTCTTTTGACGATGTTGTCATCATCTCCGGCTGTCGCCTTCCGGTTGGAAAATTTCAAGGTAGTCTCGCCGATTTCACTGCGCCGCAGTTGGGCGCCATGGTGGTGCGCGAGGCGGTGAAGCGTGCTGGTGTTGATCCCGCGCAGGTCGATGAATGCATCATGGGGAACGTGATCTCCGCCGGACTCGGGCAAAATCCCGCGCGACAGGCGGCAATCTTCGGCGGACTAACTCCGGCGACAGGTGCCATGACAATCAACAAGGTGTGCGGCTCAGGATTGAAATCTGTGGCGCTCGCAGCGCAAGCGGTGCAGACCGGAAACAGTTCGATCGTCGTTGCGGGCGGCATGGAATCGATGAGCAATGCGCCCTACCTTCTTCCACAAGCGCGCAAGGGATACCGTCTGGGCAACGCGCAAGTGATCGACTCGATGGTGAATGACGGGCTGTGGGATATCTACAACGACTACCACATGGGCATCACGGGCGAGAACGTCGCGGAGAAATATGGAATCACGCGCGAGGAGCAGGATGAGTTCGCGGTGAATTCTCACCGGAAGGCTGTTGCTGCGATCAAGGAGTGCCGCTTCAAGGCGCAGATCGTGCCTGTGGAGATTCCGGCGAAGAAGAAGGGCGCGCCTCCCACCATCTTCGACAAGGATGAGAGCCCCCGAGAAGACACGACCATTGAAGTTTTACGTTCGCTCAAGCCGGCATTCAAGAAAGATGGAACTGTAACGGCGGGGAATGCGCCCGGGGTGAATGATGGTGCCGCCGCAGTTGTAGTCACGAGCGCCAAGCGCGCCGCGGAACTCGGGGCCAAGCCGATGGTGCGCATTGTTGCGCAGGCCACGAGCGGCGTGGAAGCCAAATGGGTCATGATGGCCCCGGTGGGGGCTGTGCGACAGATTTGGGATAAGACGGGTTGGAAGAATGAAGATGTCGATCTCTACGAATTGAATGAGGCATTTTCTGTTCAGGCGCTTGGCGTCATGCGCGAGTTGGGACTGAATCCTGACAAGGTCAACGTGATCTACGAGATGATCCGCCGGGATGTGAAGCGGGGGATCGCGGCGCTTTGCCTTGGCGGGGGGAATGCAGTGGCGATGGCGGTGGAGCGCGACTAACTGGGTCGATTTTCACCACAGAGGCTCACAGAGGAGTTTCTAGTTTACCTTCGCCAGAGGCAGCGTCACGGTGAACATTGCTCCACCATCCGGAACATTTACCGCTTCCACGGTTCCGTTGTGTTCCTTCATCACCGACTTGCAGATACTCAGGCCTAGTCCGGTCCCGCGTCCGGGACGCTTCGTGGTGTAGAACGGATCAAAGATGCTCGGTAGATTTTCCTTCGGGATGCCCGGTCCGTCGTCCTGGAAGCTGACCCACACAGTGCTGGTTCCTTTCCCGAGACGGATGCGTAAGGTTCCCCGGTCGCGAGCCTCGCGGATGGCCTGCTCGGCATTCACGATCAGGTTCAGAAAGACCTGCATCAACTGATGCGGGTCACCCAGCGCGTAAGGCATTCCCGCCTCTTTCAGGAAATCCACGGTGATGTTGTTCTTGCGCAGGGAATAGGCGTGCAGGTTGAGCGTGCGCTCCACGATCTCGACCAGATTGATGCGGCTCTTGCCGGGCGCGGGCGGGCGCGAGAAGTAGGTCAGGTTCTGAACGATCTCGGCGGCGCGCCGTGCCTGCTGCTGCAGCATGCCGAGTTGCTTGCGCGAGGTTTCGTTGGTCTCTGTGTCTTGAAGCAGTTCGCTTACGCCCAGGATGCTGGTCAACGGATTGTTAAGCTCATGCGCCACGCCGCCGATCATGGCGCCCATGGCGGCCAGGCGCTCGCTTTCGACGACCTGCTGCTCCAGCTTGCGTTCGATAGTGATATCGCGCAGCGAGAAGATCACTCCGCTGATTTTTCCTTCGGCATCGGCCAGTTGGCTGCCGGCGGCGCGCATCGTCCGTGCGCTGCCGTCGCGATGCCGCGTCCCGTACTCGGCCGCTCCAAACGCCTGGTCCCCCGAAACCAGCGTGTGATGCAGCGAGACCAGATCGGGCGCGTGGTCCGCCATTTCCGAGATCTTCTTCCCCAACATTTCGTCCGGCCGGTAGCCGAGCAGAGCCTCGGCACGCGAGCTGACGAACGTATACCGCTCCTCCAGATCCACAACCAGGATCAGATCGGGGAAACTCTCCAGCAGCCGGCTGCGGAATTCTTCCTGCTGGGCCAGTTGGCGCTCCATGTTGCGTTTTTCGGTGATGTCGACGAGCGTTCCCTGGTAGCGGATGATATTTCCGGCGGCATCCCATACGGCGCGCGAGGAATCGAGAAAAATGGCGGGCTTGCCATCCTTGCGTCGCAACTTGATTTCGCGTGTGCGCACGCCGCCGCGGTCATCGAGCGCTCGCCCTAGCACGGGAGCCCCGCCGTCGAAGCTCAGCGCAGCCGGTTCGACCGAGAGCAACTCCTTTTTCTCGGTGTAACCGAGCATGGTGACCAGGGCAGGATTCGCATCCAGCAACTGTCCTTCGGGCATGCTGAAATAGACACCCTCCTGCAGGGTTTCGAACAACTCCGTGAAGCGCAATTCCTTCTCGCGCTGTTCGGTGATATCGCGGCCCAGGATGCTTGCTCCGACTACTTCATCTCCCTTGAGGATCCCGTTGAGTACGCAATCAAAATAAAGTGGGCGCGAGTTGTTCTTCAGGCGGATACGGACAGTTCCAGTCCAGCGCTTCTTCTCGAGAAATCGTCCCAGCCCGCGTTCGATCTCGTCGCGCGCGGGTTCCTCCACAAAGTCGTAAACCTTGCTGCCCACCAGTTGCGAGTATGTGAGCCCCGTAAGCTCTGCGACGCGACGGTTGACGGTTCGGAGCGTTCCGTCGAGAGAAACGGCGCAGGCCGGGTCATCGAGCGAATCGATGAGCTCCTTGAAGTTGCGCTGCGAGCGCATGATGACCTGGCTGAGCTGATCCAGTTGCTCTTCGGAAGGCGCCGCACCAACATGCTCCTGCAATCCCCGGAGCAGTCCCTTGAGTTCGTTAACTTCGCGCCGCCGACCATATGCATAAGCGGCGAACAGGATCGAGAGCGCCAGGACGCCGACGGGAATGGCGCGCAGTTGAAAGGGCACGCCCTCCAGTCGCTCCCAGAGGAGAGCCACCAGGGCGACCGACAGAAAGACCATGAACAAGAGCACCCATCGCCAAAGCTGAGACTCTTCCCGATCAAGATTTCCTGGCGGATTGGGACGTGAGGGAAGGGCTGGGTCCGGACTCATAAGAGAATAATAAGGATTTTTCCCGAAGGCTCATCCTAATGCAGAGGAATCAAGACCAACAACCGGATTGTTTTACTTCTTGGTACCGGAGGGCAATGGACCTTCGCCCAAAATGGGACATCAATTTATCCACGCAAAATAGGCATTTCCGGGTTTTCCACAGCCCTTAGTGACATCCGTCACAGCCAGCGCTCCCTACAGACAGATAACGTTTCTGCTGAGTGCACTGCGAGGATTCCCCTGCTCTGACTTGGCGGGGTGGGGGATTCGAGTAGTCCGCACCTGTCCCAATGCTCTACAAGACCCTTAGCGCGGCCGTTTATGGCATCGACGCCAATATCATTCAGGTGGAGGTCGACTGCTCTGGCATCAAGTGCGATCAGGACCACTTCCACACGGTGGGCTTGCCTGACGCAGCCGTTCGCGAGAGCCGCGATCGGGTACGTGCCGCTCTGAAGAATTGCGGCTACGATATCCCGCCCACGCAGATCACCATCAATCTCGCCCCGGCCGACATCAAGAAAGAAGGCTCCGGATTCGACCTGCCGATGGCGCTCGGCATAGTTGGGGCTTACGGTGGCCTGACCAAGAAAGAGATCTCCGATTGCCTTTTTGTGGGGGAGTTGTCGCTGGATGGAGGTGTTCGCAGTGTTCGAGGCGCTCTGCCCATTGCGGTCGAAGCCCGCGGCCAGAAGATCTCGCGTATGGTGGTCCCCGAAGCCAACGCCAAAGAGGCGGCGATGGTCGGTGGGGTCGATGTCTATCCCGTCCGTTCGCTGCTCGACGTAATCCACTTCGTGAACTCAGGGAACGGAATCCTCCCGGTCAAAGCGGATAGCGATTCTCTGCTGCGCGAGTCGCAGCAGTTCTTTGTGGACTTCAAAGACGTGCGCGGACAGCAGACGGCCAAGCGCGCCATCGAGATCGCATGCGCCGGAGGACATAACATCCTGATGATCGGGCCGCCGGGCTCGGGCAAGACGATGCTAGCCAAGCGCATGCCCACCATCCTGCCGCCGTTTACGTTTGAAGAAGCGCTGGAGACGACGAAGATTCACAGCGTTGCCGGGGTGCTGGATTCGGGCACCGGGCTGGTTGGAACGCGTCCCTACCGCTCTCCACACCACACGATCTCCGACGCCGGACTGATCGGCGGAGGCGCCATTCCGCGTCCCGGCGAAGTCTCGCTTGCTCACAACGGGCTGCTGTTTCTCGACGAACTGCCAGAGTTCCCACGAAACGTTCTGGAAGTGTTACGTCAGCCCCTGGAAGACGGAACCGTCTCGATAGCTCGCGCGTCTATGTCGCTGACCTTTCCGGCGCGGTTCATGCTCGCCGCGGCCATGAATCCCTGCCCTTGCGGGTTCCACAACGACCGCACACGCGACTGCCAGTGCACGCCGCCGATGATCCAGCGCTACATCTCGAAAATCTCAGGCCCGCTGATGGACCGGATCGACATCCATATCGATGTGCCGGCGGTCAATTACAAGGAGATGCGTTCTAGCACGGAGCCCGAGGGATCTGCCAAGATTCGTGAGCGCGTGGTGAGAGCTCGCCAGAAGCAGTTGGAGCGCTTCGCCACGTCGCGACAAAAACTCTATTGCAACGCCCAGATGAGCTCGCGCCACATCCGCGCTTTCTGCGAACTCTCCGCTGACTGCGAGCGCCTGATCGAGCGGGCGATGACGCAGCAAGGACTCAGCGCCCGCGCTCACGACCGGATTCTTAAAGTCGCGCGCACCATCGCTGATTTGGAAGACGTAGCCGCGCTCGGGCCTAAGCATATTGCAGAGGCGATCCAATATCGCAGCTTGGACCGGACGTATTGGACGTAGCGACTGGCAGACTGAGGAAGTGGTAAGCGCACGACGTTTGGTTATCGGTTAGAGGCTAAATCCGTCGACACCCTTGTTGGCGTATACCCTACTTGAGTTATGGGAGAATAAGCCCCGGAGGGTCAGGCTGGCATGAGGAAGATCGGGAGTTTTGCTGACGACCTGAGGAAGAGGTATGAATCCTGCCGCTGGCGCGGCCGGGTAAATTACTTTGCCGCGTATCTTTTTCTTGTCGCAGCCGTCTGTAGCAGTGCTGTCGCGGCATTATCGGTTTCCATGGAACTGTGGCCGAAATCGGTCAACGCGGTTCTAGCCGCTGTGCCCGGTGCGATGTACTTGGTCAATCGCCAGTTTCGCTTCGAACAACGATCCAAATGGTGGTTCGAAAAGTTCTATGTAATTGAGGGTCTGTATCGAGGGATCGTTCGCGAAAAGCGCGATGAGGCCGAGATCAGTAGGGAACTAACGCTTCAATCGAAGGCGCTCGCGGGACGCTGGCCCGGTTTCGGTGAAGCGCCGAGTCGGTAAGCTCGAACTCGAAAGGGGCGGAGTGCATAACTGTGGGCATTCAAACCTTCGGCCGAAAATGGTTTCCAGACCGAACTCACCTCAAACCTTCAGCTTGGCGAAACATCTGACGCGTCCGAAAATCCCATTGGCTTAAGCTGCGGGTCCAAATCCTCCGCAGGCAGCCTTGCAAGTGGTGAAAATGAAATGGGCGCGCTCTGTCAGGCTTCCGTCAACGCGCCACGGAGTGTTGTCTGCGTTTTTCCCACTCCGAACTGCGGAACAGGTAAGGGCCCACTTCGATCAGGCGCGGCAGCATTTCAAATACCGAGATCGGAGTCCACCGTGTCCCCTGGCGAGTGCGGTATCCCCTACGATTGATCTCGTCGGCAATGCGAGCGTAGGAACCCTCCTGAACCAGGAGTTCCATCAATTGCACCAGGATTTCCCGCTCTTCCGGATTCTCTTCTAAGCTCTGGGTTTCGGGCTCAATGCGCAAGCCAAACGGCACTTGGCTCGGCAACTGGCTTTCGGAGGTTTCAACCTCCCTCTCCCATTCGATGGCCACCAGTTTCCAGCCTTTTTCGGTCTGATGTTTTAGATCCTCGTCCGTCGGTGGGGCTGAGACCAACTGACGGACTCTCTCGGTTTTCTTCATGTCTCGACACCTTTCCCTGCAGGTTTCCAGAAGAAGGAGCATGCGAAGTTCCGGATCCGGTCGGAGCAAGTCCTGAGCTTGCAATAAGTTTGTTTGGCTTGGCCCAGGAAAATCGTCCGCTGACGGACGCAAGTGTCCAGAATCAGACAGCGTTTAGAGAGACTTGGCAGGTGTTGGCAGCTTCGACGTGGCTAGCGAGACGTTGCAAGCAACGTCTCTACGAGAACCGCTTTACACTCGCTCCCCGAATTTGAGAAACTCATTCGTGGAATCCAAATCCCCGCTCGATTTTGGGGCCCAGTACACACAGCTCATTGCGCGCCGCATCCGGGAACAGAATGTTTTCTCGGTGGTGCTGCCGTGCACGGCGTCGCTGAAGGAAGTCAGAAGCTACAACCCGGTCGGGATTGTGCTCTCGGGAGCGCCGTGGTCGGTTTATGACAAAGACGCTCCGCCCGCCGACGTTCACGTATTCGACATGGGCGTGCCGGTACTGGGCATTTGCTATGGGTTGCAGTTCATGGTGCATACGTTGGGCGGCAAGGTGCGCCCGGCGGATAAGCGCGAGTACGGTCGCGCCGAAATCGACATCGTTTCGGATTCTGTGTTGTTTCAAGGTCTCGCAAAGAAGCTCGCCGTGTGGATGTCGCACGGCGACGAGGCGCTGGAACTGCCTCCTGGCTTCGAGTTGATGGCGAAAACGCATTACGCCGTCGCCGGCATTCAGAATGTGGCGAAGAGGTGGTATGCGGTGCAGTTCCATCCCGAAGTGCATCACACACCGCAAGGTACGCAGATCCTGAAGAATTTTGTCTTCGAGATCTGCGGCGCGAAGCCTACATGGACGGCGCAACACTTCATTACCTCGACGATCGAGCAAATCAAGCGGCAGATCGGCACGGGACGCGCCATCTGCGCGCTTTCGGGTGGCGTGGATTCATCGGTCGCTGCGGTCCTGGTCGATCGCGCTCTGCGCGATGCGAAAGGCAAGTCGCGCTTGACTAGCGTGTTCGTGAATAACGGCGTGTTGCGCAAGAACGAATTCGAAAAAGTGCAAGCTACCTTGCGCGACAAGCTTGGTCTGCACCTCGATGCTGTTGACGCGACCGATCGCTTCCTCGGCAAACTTGCGGGCGTCAGCGATCCGGAGAAGAAGCGCAAGATCATCGGCAACGAGTTCATCAAAGTGTTCGAGAAAGAGGCTCGCCGCATCGAGAAAACTGAAGGCAAGGTGAAATGGCTGGTGCAGGGAACGCTGTATCCCGACGTGATCGAATCGCGTTCGGTGCGCGGACCGTCGCAAGTGATCAAGTCGCACCATAACGTCGGCGGTCTGCCGGAGAAGATGAAGCTCAAGCTGATCGAGCCTCTCAAAGATCTTTTCAAAGATGAGGTCCGACGCATCGGACGGGATCTAGGGATGCCGGACGAAATCCTGCGGCGTCAGCCGTTCCCGGGACCGGGGCTCGCCGTCCGCGTGCTGGGCGAGGTCACGCCCGAGCGCCTTCACCTGCTGCGCGAATGCGACGACATCGTGGTCAGCGAGATCAAGGAAGCCGGACTGTACACGAAGATATGGCAGTCGTTTGCGGTACTTCTGCCGGTGATGTCGGTGGGCGTCATGGGCGACATGCGGACCTATGCATATACCTGCGCGATCCGCGCCGTCAGTTCTGAGGATGGGATGACAGCGGATTGGGTTCCGCTGCCGCACGAAGTGCTCAAGACCATCTCCACCCGCATCGTGAATGAAGTGAAGGGCGTGAATCGCGTGGTCTACGACGTGACGTCAAAACCGCCGGGAACGATCGAGTGGGAGTGAGACAAGCGGGCGTCGGACGTCGGACCTCGGACCTTCGCGCTGAGTCATTCCCCTCGAATAGCGAAGGAGTGGAAGTTCACTTACCAGTTTGCGGTTACTTCCGTTTACTTTCTGCATGATCTTTCCTTGCTCGCCTACCGGATTCGTCCTACAACGACAATCACAATCAAAGCGACCAATGTGTGATTGCTTGTGTTGGACTGATTTTGGATGGTGCAAGACATGTTTCACTCGGTACGATCGATCTGCTTCCGCACAGTTCTTCTCCTCCTGTTAACTTCTGCTGAGGGGCTCTATTCGCAAACCTCCATTGATGATGTACACGTAGTTCCCCGGACGCCGGGGATCGAACTGGCAACCGCCACAGCGGGGCCGCGGCTTTCCGGCGCCGGGCTGATCCGAACCAGCACCGAGCTGGTGATGGTGCCGGTGACGATCACCGACGACATGAACCGTCCAGTGACCGGATTGGATCGCGATAATTTCCAGCTCTTTGAAAACAAGCAGGCGCAGGAAATCAAGAACTTCTCCAGCGAAGATGCGCCCGTTTCGATCGGCATCATCATGGACGTCAGCGGTAGCATGTCGGACAAACTGGAGCGGGCGCGCGACGCGGTGCACCAGTTCTGCGATGCTTCCAATCCTCAAGACGAGTTCTTCATGGTGACCTTTTCCGATGCTCCCCGGCTGGCCACTGATTTCACCGATCGGCCTGAGGAGATTGAGAACGCGCTCCTGGGAGCGCAGTCGAAAGGCCGCACGTCGCTTTTAGACGCCATCTACATGGGTATCCACAAGATGAAGGACGCCCGTTACTCGCGGCGCGCCCTGCTGATCATCTCCGATGGCGGAGACAATCACAGCCGGTACAGCGATCGTGACGTGAAGAATGCGGTCAGGGAGGCTGACATCCTGATTTATGCGGTGGGCACTTACGATCGGTACGTCAACACACAAGAAGAGCTGCTAGGCCCGGAGTTGCTGCAAAACATCGCTGGGGAGACCGGCGGCCAGGCCTACACGCTAAGCAATGTGAGGGAATTGCCTGAGATTACGCGTGCGATCGGCAATCGCCTGCGTCACCAGTACATGTTGGCGTACCGGCCGCAGACGCACTCCCACGATGGAAAGTGGCACAAGATCAAGGTGAAGCTGCTGCTACCCAAGAAGTTGTCCTCGTTCGTGCGCGTTAGTGCCCGTACGGGATACTACGCCGGCGCTGAATAATACAAAATCGATAACCACGAGGGGCACGAAGGGCACGAAGGAATATCCTGCAGCGTTTGACCGCGCGAAAGAATGTTTCCAGGCGTCAGGCGTCCCGGTGGACCGTCTCCATGGAGAAGGCGGGCAGGCAGACTGCGATATATTCCGCTCCGCCATCTTCCGGTGTGGAATAGCGCACCCACTCGCCCGCATGAGCGACGATTGCCTGGCCGGCATGCACGTCGAGCATTCCGCCCTTGTGCTCCACTCGCAGCGTTCCCTTCAGAACGATGGTGAATTCGTCGAACTCGGGAGTCTGCCCGGGCTCGAGCCATCCTTGGGGGCTGCGCATGTGGGCGACACTGGTAGTGGATGTCCTGGAATTCACCCGTCCGATGTATTCGTCGATGATTTTTGGTTTGTTTCCGGCGGCTTGAATGCGCGTGGGTTGTGGGATGAGTGTGGGCATAGGGTTAGATTTCGGCGTCCGGAAGTTCGGGAGCGCAGAATTCCTAGACTACAACAGATCTGAAAGAAGGGGTCAGGGGCTAGGGATCAGTCGTCACTACTGATGGCGTAGCCGTCGGTGGTTTCCAGAACGATGGGACCGGCGATCGGAGTCACATAGCCGTCGGGGAATGCGGGGGCCGTCAAGGAAACTGGACAGCGCGAAGCCGCAAGCTGTCTATAACGGCAGCGACTGCAAGGCCAAGTCCACGGCGCGATTCATCTCCGCTGGAGTAGCGCCGTTGACCGCCTGAACCCCCAGACCATTCATTATGATCATGATCAAGCGGGCGAGGTCTTTGGGATCGACGTTCTTCTTGAGGTCTCCTTCTGCCCGGGCGCGCTGCAGGCGTTTCTGCAATTGCACGAGCCCGGCTTTTCGCCAGTCGACCATCGCCTGCTGTACTTCTTCGTTTCCCGAACCGCAGGCCAAACCGCCTTGGATGGAAAGGCACCCCGGGGGATGACCAGGGTCGCCGAGAAACTTGGCGCTCATTCGCAACAGCGCTTCGACTACCGCCCGCGCAGTCTTCAGATTGAGAGCTTCGGACATGAATGACAACGAACCGGCACTGTATTGCTTCATCACCCTTCGGAACAATGCCTCTTTATCCCCAAAAGTGGAATAGAGACTGGATCGGTTGATCTTCATCGCACCGGTCAGGTCGTCGAGCGATGTGCCTTCGTATCCCTTCTCCCAGAAGACGCGCATGGCTGCGTCGAGAGCTTCGTCCTCCCGAAAAGTTCGAGGTCGGCCCATCTTCGCCGGGTTGGCTTTATCCGACTGCATACTTCTTTGATGCACTTTTATACCATCCAGTCCAAAAAAGGTGAATCCCGACTGAGCCGGCATACATCTGAACCATACGGTTCAAAAGTAACCGAAACGGAGGAATTATGGCAGGCAAGCTGGAGGGCAAGATCGCACTCGTTACCGGCGGCAGCAGTGGAATCGGACTGGCCACGGCACAGAACTTCGTCAAGGAAGGCGCTTTCGTTTACATTACCGGCCGGCGGCAGGCGGAATTGGACAAGGCTGTGAAGGCAATCGGGTTGCAAGTGAAGGCCGTGCGTGCCGACTCATCGAGCCTGGCTGACCTCGACCGTCTGTTCGCTCAGATCAAACAGGAGAAAGGCCGGTTGGATGTAGTCTTCGCCAATGCGGGCGGAGGCAGCCTGGCTCCTTTGGGCTCGATTACCGAGGAGCTCTACGATCAGACCTTCAACACCAACGTGAAGGGCGTGCTCTTTACAGTGCAGAAGGCGCTGCCGCTGATTCCTGACGGGGGATCGATCATCCTGAATGCGTCGATCGTTTCGCAGAAGGGCATGGCGGCATTCAGCGTGTATTCCGCCACGAAGGCGGCGGTGCGTTCGTTCGCGCGCAGCTGGACGACGGATTTGAAAGATCGCAAGATCCGGGTCAATGCCATCAGCCCTGGACCGATTGACACGCCGATTCTTGATGGACTGGCGGAGAGCGAAGAAGGGCGCCAAGGGATAAAGGACCATTTGGCGTCGATCGTACCCCTTGGAAGGATGGGACGGCCGGAGGAGATCGGCAAAGCCGCCGTGTTCCTCGCCTCTGAGGATGCGAGCTTTGTGGCGGGAGTGGAGTTGTTTGTGGATGGTGGCTCGGCGCAGGTGTAAACCATTCACCACTTAGGACACGGATGAACGCGAAGGAATAGCGAGATCTTCCTTCGTGTTCCTTCGTGCCCTTTGTCGTTATCGGGTCGGTTCTGAAATCCAGCGGGAGATTGCGGTAACCATCTTGCGCGGGGCGAATCGCGTGGACTGGGCGACCAGCCAATTATGGGCGCCGCTGATGGCGAGGGTGCGGCCTTCCATGACGGCGCGGTAGCCGTCGAGCGCAACTTTGTCGGCATTCATAGCCCCGAGTTGTTTGAAGAGACGAGAGTTGTCGTTTCCGGCACGTTTGGCGAAGCCAGTATGAGTGGCTCCGGGGCAGAAGCAGGTTACGGTTACGCCGGAATTGCGGACTTCGTTGGCGAGGGCTTCGGAAAAAGAAATCACGTAGGCCTTGGTCGCATAGTAGACGGCCATCAGCGGTCCCGGTTGAAACCCTGCGGTGGAGGCGACGTTCATGATACGGCCGCTGTGTCGGGCGAGCATTGGCGGCAGTAAGAGGCGAGTGAGTTCGGTCAGCGCGATGATGTTCAGCTGAATCTGGCCGAAGATTTCAGCGTGGGACATTTGCGCGAATTCTCCGAAGGCGCCGAAGCCGGCATTGTTGATCAGAATGTCGACGGCAACACCTTCGGTCTGCAGCTGATCGAAGAGAAATTTCGGGGCGAGGGGAGTGGACAGATCGAGGGGCACAGTCTTGACTGTGACTCCCTGTGTTCGCAGTTCGGTCGCGAGTTGTGCAAGTTTATCAGCGTTGCGGGCTGCGAGTACCTGATTGTGATGATCGCGGGCGAAGAGCTTGGCGAGTTCGTATCCGATGCCGCCGGAGGCGCCGGTGATCAGGACTGTGGACATGACGCTATTCTAATGGCGTTCGTGTAGCTCCGGACGCCTCGTCCGGGGTTGCGCGCGAAGGGCGCAATGTGACGGTCAGAGCTGAGGGAGATGCGAGAAAGCGGCGATACGCTGAGAACACGATTCAGGTGAGACTTATACCGCGGATACGCGTCGCTCTGCTCCGCGGGGCGGACGAGGCGTCCGCCCCTACACGAGCGTTTTTCTATGCGTGGACCAGTTCTACTCCATAGATTGAGTGCCAACTGGTGGCTGCTTTTAGCTTGTCGTTGACGTTGTTGATGTTCTTCACGCCTTCGGTTTCTAGCCACTTGCGGAACGCCGCAGCACCTTGCTTGGCGTAGACGGGGATGCCTTCTTTCCAGGTCGCGCGTCCGCAGAGCACGCCATTGAACTTCACGCCGGATTCACCGGCGAGTTCGAGCGTCTCGCTGAATTCCGCGTTGCTCACACCAGCCGACAGATAAATGAACGGCTTCGTCGCAACGTTGGCGGCTTTGTGGAAGTGATCAATGGCTTCTTTCTTGGTATAAGCCTTGGTGCCGCCGAAGCATTTCACTCCTTCCACGAATTTCATGTTGACGGGCACCTCGACCTTCAGCACGTCGACGCCGTAGCGGTCTTTCGAGAACTCGCGCATGCTCTCTGTCACGATGTGCGGCTTCTTTTTGGCGTATTCCACGCCCTTCTCGTCGGCACCCTCTTCGTATCCGACGAACTCCAGGAAGAACGGGATGTCGTTGGCACGGCACTCGTCGCCGATGCGCTCGACCCAAGCGTGCTTGATCTCATTGACGTGCTTCGGATCGTCCGGGGTGTAATACAGCAGAATCTTTACGCAATCCGCACCCGCCTCTTTCAGGCGGCGCGCCGACCATACGTCGAGCAGATCGGGCAGGCGGCCGGGGCCCGTCTTGTCGTACCCAGTCTTTTCATAGGCGAGGAGCAGGCCGGCGTTCTTGGCGCGGCGCTTCGCCGCGGGCAGGCCCCACTCGGGATCAAGCAGGATGGCGGTGGCGTGCGGCGTGAGAACTTCGGAAACCAGTGATTTGAATTCTTCCATCATGGCGTCGGTGACTTCGCCGCCTTTTTCCTTCGCCAGGGATTTTTGTAGCGAGCCGCGTTGGTCCATGGCCGCGGCCGCAATGACACCGCGTTCGTTAGATACTTTCTTGAGGCCGGCTAGTTTGCCCGGGGTAAGCTTCATGAGACTCCTCCTGATAGGAACGGGATGAATGCTGGGAACTAGTTATTGTAAACCAACGAGGTGGGAAAGCCCTTCCGGTTTTTCGGCGTTTCGAGCCCAAATTCCGGGTTCAGGAAGTTACGGAGGGATTATCTAAATCGTCGCCTAAGTAATTCCGGAGGATCGATGAGCATACGGTAAAGAGGCCGCACAACGGCGGTCGCATAACGGATGAATCGTCCTTGCATTCGGTGACCGGGGTCACTGAAAGTAACAGCGATTGCAGCCAGGCTACTAACCGGAAGAATCACCGCACCGGTGACAACATGTTGCTTTCGCTCATGATCGTTTGTGCGGTGGGAGCAGGCCTGTTGTTTTTCTTGGGTGCATTCGACGAGCTTCGCGAGATCTGGACCCATCCTGACCACATGGATGTTGACGATCAGTAGCACCATCCAAAGCCAAAAAGGTTGATGATTCCCACCACGTTGAGTTCCATCCGAACTAACCGCAGCGAGCTCCGAGAAAGGCCGCAGAGTCCGCGGAGAGCTGCGTAGGACACAAAAAGGGTCAATGACCCACGGGGATTCGACTGCGTGGTATAGTGGTATGACCGCTTGGTGGGTCTCCCGATTTGTAATCCGGGCGAGAATTCAGTATTAAACTCAAAGACTTACCTCAGGTCGAGGAGAGGAACCCGTTACGATGCCGATTGCGACTATCAATCCCGCTACTGGGGAAGTGATCAAGACCTTCCCGGCGCTTTCTGAAGCCGAGATCGAAAAGAAGCTGCAGTTGGCGGTGAGTACCTTTCGAGCTGGACGGACGACTCCATTTTCCACGCGCGCGCAGAGAATGCTGAAGGCCGCGCAAATCATCGAGCGGGACAAAGACAAATTTGCGCACTTGATGACCATGGAGATGGGAAAGACCTATAAGTCCGCCTTAGCCGAGGCCCTCAAATGCACCACCGCTTGCCGCTACTACGCAGAAAACACCGAGCGGTTCCTGGCCGATGAGGTTATTGAGACAGGCGCAAAAAAGAGTTTTGTTCGCTACCTGCCAATTGGACCAATCCTCGCCGTCATGCCATGGAATTTTCCTTTTTGGCAGGTATTCCGCTTCGCTGCTCCGGCGCTGATGGCGGGCAATGTGGGACTACTGAAGCACGCTTCGAATGTGCCGCAGTGCGCGCTGGCGATCGAGAGCATTTTTCTGGAGGCCGGTTTTCCCGAGGGCTCTTTTCAGACGTTGCTGATCGGCTCGTCCCAGGTGGACGCGCTGCTCAACGACCCACGCGTGGTGGCGGCGACGCTGACCGGGAGCGAGCAGGCGGGCATTCAGGTGGGCATCGGGGCCGCGAAGCGAATCAAGAAAGTCGTACTGGAATTGGGTGGGAGCGATCCGTTTATCGTGATGCCCAGCGCCGATCTCGAGGCCGCTGTCTCGACGGCGGTGCAGGCTCGCATTCAGAACAACGGGCAGTCGTGCATTGCGGCGAAGCGATTCATCGTAGCCGAGCCGATTGCGGATGAGTTCGAGCGCCGGTTCGTCGCGAAGATGGAGGGTCTGCAGGTGGGAGATCCATTCGACGAGAAGACTGAACTGGGTCCGCTTTCGACCCCCGATGCGGTGAAGGATCTCGATGCCGACGTGCAGAAAACGGTCAAGGCAGGGGGGAAGCTGTTAACCGGCGGACATCCAATAAAGCGTCCAGGAAATTTCTACGCACCGACGGTGTTGACGAATATTCCAAAGGACTCGCCCGCCTATGGGGAGGAGTTCTTTGGCCCGGTGGCTTCTATCTTCCGGGTGAAAGACGCGGGTGAGGCGATCCGGCTGGCGAACGACGTGCGGTTCGGCTTGGGCTCGAGCATCTGGACCAATGACGAAAAGGAGCGGGAGCGCTTCATCAACGAAATTGAAGCAGGGATGGTGTTCATCAACAAGATGGTGGCATCGGACCCGCGCATCCCCTTTGGCGGAGTGAAAGCCTCGGGTCACGGACGAGAACTGGGAATGGTAGGCATCCGGGAATTCGTAAACGCCAAGACGGTGTGGATCGCGTAAGCAATTGCTGTCACGGAGTCGGATGATCGGTCGGCGGGGAAGTCTCGGGCGCATCCTCGGTCAACAAATCCAGCCACGGACAGGCGTCCGACTCCAGCCGGTGGACCGCCGCCTGCATCTTGTCTCCCATCTCGTCGTACCGAACCCAAACTACGCGATAACGAGCCTTCTTCTTTCCGTAGAGAATTCCGATGACGTCGCCGCACTTGAGATCAGCGTCGAGTCCGGACAGTAACGCTCCAGACAAGCTGATGTCGCGCGCGTGAGCCTCTTGCAGAAAGCGCTCTCCCTGGGTATCGACACCCCAGACCATCAGTGAAAGATCGGCTGGCTTGCGCGGCTCGCGACGGCGATCGAAGGTGCGAAAGATGCCCATGGTGGCTCTCCCACCGTAGCGCCGCCGCCCTTGCAAGGTAAAGGTTACTCAGAAGTCGAAGCCTGTCTAAAGTCGGTGGCGCATTCCCATTTCGGGAAAATTCAGGAATGGTACTTTGAAGAAC
>QIAL01000559.1 GCA_003225535.1 Acidobacteriota bacterium
AGCGCCCTCGACCTCATGCCGGACGTTCTGCCTACGAGATTCTTAGATGGATGATCCAGCAGTCGGTGTCGGTCGGCCCGGGCCGGGAGGCATGTTCAGCCGGTCCTCCCAGGCCACCTGCTGCACATCGATTCCCTCCTGCTCCGAGATGACCGCGGCCAGGTGCTCGTCGGCCCCCACAAGCGAGAAGTGGAAATCGATGTCTGTGGCCACGAACCAATGTCCGTCCTCCGGCCACCAGAGTTGGGGAGACAATGTCGGTGTGGGGGGATCGGGTCTTCTGAGGACCGCCGCTAGGGGGCCCGACATGAGCACGTAGTCCCGATCCCCCAGCGTGAAGGCGCCCTGTTCCTCGACCACGGACGTCCACGTTGTGCGCCCCGTAAGCGCCTGGAGGTTTGCTTCCAGGGCCCCCCACCCCTTCCAGTACGCGAACCAGCACGCCGTGGTCCAGGTGTCACCGCCTCGCTCGAATCCGGTCACCAGGGCGTCGAGGACCGCCTCTTCCGGCATTCCGGGGAGGCTCGACCGATGGAGGATGCGCAGGTACGTCGCATACCCCTGCGGCACCTCGTTGCCGACGCGATAGCCTGCCTGAGGTTCCCAGGCCATTCGCCGATGGCCGATCCAGGCGGCGGGGTCGGGCGAATCGGCGAAGTCCGCGTGCGGCCACGGATCGACCGGCGCGGGGCTCACGACGGCTCCCTCACGAGACCCCAGGAGGCGGAATGCGTGACGGGACCGCTTCTCCGGATGACCGCCAACGGCACGCCCGGCACCAGCCATTGGGCGAAAACCACTGTCACCGGCTGGGCCAGAAGGGCATGGTTGGAGATCACCACACACTCACCAGACTTTTCCTGACGCTGACACCGCTGCATACTGCAACCTACTTCGGACGAGCACGGAGCCGGCGACGAGTTCCCCGCCGGAACACCGCTGGGCGGCAGGGAAGGGTAGCGAGAGAGCGACACCAGGCTTGGGGCCTGATCGGCTTCGAGAAACAGGATGGTGACGCCATCGGGGTTAACCAGCCGGAATCGGGCCCATGCGTCCGGCAACGGACCCACCACTGTAGGAGGTCTTCCCGAGCGATCACTCCCCACCCAGGCGTATTCGACCGGAGAGACGGCCTGCCAGGTGATCTCCGACATGCTCTTCGTGGCGAGATATGCCTTCGGCGGCAACCGCACCCCGCGAGCCGGCCCATCGGACCCACGGTAGTCCACCCTCCTCGAAAGGACGATGGAACCCATGAGGAGTACCGGCAGGAGGCAGAGCCCAGCGGTCACCCACATGTGCCGTCGGGGGTGGGTGGAAAACCGGGGACGCAAGGCCGCTCAGCGGGGGCAGGCCTGGAGCCTAGGTCGGGACGGGATCAAAAGAGGCCCCCTCCCGGCGTTCCGCACCTGAGCGTTTGGTCTGGGGACTGCCCCTCCGCCGAGTACCGGCCTCCATCCTGCTGGTCAGAATACGCTGAGGCCACACCATAGAACGTCGTGGCCTGCTCCGTGTCTTGGCAGTTTACCGATGCACTCGCTCCCACCGAGAGCTGGCTGTAGTTCGTGTTGGATCCCTGGTTCTCGAAGTACGACCCACAGCAGGTGTCTTTGTAGAGGGCGACAGAGATGTATTGCTTAGAAGGGGCAATACTGCAGTTGACCTGCTCGAAGACCTTGACACCAGCCCTGTTCATACTGGTGGCAATATGCGGGTAATTGCCAACGTAGAGGTTGCAGTTGTCGGGGTTGAAGAGCCCAGGACTGCCAGCTCTCTCCGGGATCTCGCCGGCGGCCGTCAGGCGGACCGGCCCTACGGGCGGAGAGGAGGGGCTTTGAGAGGAGACATTCCCCGCGAAGAGCGAAGAGACGCTCGGCAACGGAGCAAATGCCGGGCGAGAGGCAGACTCGAGCCCGCCAGCCATGGCTAACGAGGGCACAAGGAGCAGCAGGCCAAGTATGGCGACGAGCAGGGACGATTCAACAAGGCATTTTCTCACGCGTCAGACCCCCGTCTTTAATAAGAGATGAACTGTTCCCACACCAACCACAGCGTCGGTCTGCAATCACATACGATCTCGGTAAGCTGATTCTTACCTAGTCCCATCGCGAGCGAAATCATCGCACACGAGCAGCTTCGATCAAGGGAGGCTACTACCACAATTGAAACGGGATGCCAGCACCACCGTTAGAACACCCAGATAATGTAATGACTGGCTCGGTAGACAGTAAGATGCCACGGGTCGACGCCGGCCCTATTCTGGGACCGGCTCACTTGGCGAAAACCTTGGCCAGATCAAAGGGCGGGTTTGAAAGCCATGTCATGAGCCCCGCTCCGGCCCCAGGTCGCACTACTGAGGCTTCCTCTTGTGGCATACTTATGCTATGAGTCGGGTACGAGTGAGTACAACGGTGGATGAGCACCTTCTCACCGCTGCTCGGGAATTGCGCTCGGGCGCCACCGATGCCGCCCTCCTGGACGAGGCCCTCAAGGCGTTTCTTGGCCAGCAGCGGTCCATGGAGATTGACGCTTCCTACGCAGCCTACGAAGAGCACCCATTGGACGAACCCGATGAATGGGGCAACCTGGCGTCATTCAGGGCAGCCGCCGCCGCAATGTGACCCCCGTTCCGGCTCGGGGCGAGGTCTGGTGGTGCGAACTCCCCGAGATCGGTCGCCGGCCCGTGGTGGTGCTGTCCAGGGACGCCGCGATCCCGAGACTGCGCCGAGCCGTGATCGCCCCCTGCACCACGACCATCCGAGGGCTTGCCAGCGAAGTTGTCCTCGAACCCGGCGAGGATCCGGTCCCGCGGCGATCAGGGGTGAACCTCGACTCGGTGGAGAGCGTTTCAATCGGCGTGCTCGTCGATCGCCTGGGACGATTGAGTGATGAACGTATGCGACAGGTGTGCACTGCGCTGGGCGTCGCGGTCGACTGTGTCGGCTGACTCCTGGTCGACGCCTCCTCGGGTACCCATGAGCCGGACGAGGGTACCGGGAGGGTTTGAAAGCCATGTCATGAGCCCCGCGGCTACTCGAGCGATGCATCTGGGCCATTCAACGGCCGATTTGATCCGCACAACGCCTACCGGCCCGAGTGATTCCAGCCACGAGGGTTGAACGCTACAGGTGTCCAGTTACTTCGGCTAAATACTGGCAGAAACAACGAGCCTGCTTGGTTAATGAACGAGCATTGGCTGGTGAGATTTCGCCGGACCTCCGGGCCTGATGTCCACGAGCAGCGGACTCATGGACGCACCCACGCAAGGAAAAAATTGCCGTCTGCCTCTTCCGGAACGGGGGACCTGGTTGTCGTTCAGGTCAGGTAGGGATTCTCGAGGTCCCTAGAAGTTTGGTTCGATATTGTGCTCGGCAGCCACCATCCGGGCGTGGAGCGTGGTGCAGAAGGGGTTCGCGCTCACCTGGACGAGCCGGGAGGCCCCGCTGGACTGCTTGCGGATGATGGGGCTTGCCCCTGCGATCAGGGCTTCCGCGGGAAACCGGTACAGATCGCCACTGCCTACCTCAACGTAGGCGCCCGCCTCGTTCAGTTCCTCCCACGTCGTGAGTGGCAGCGAGAGGCGCCGCTGGGGTTCGACTGAGACGCTGGTATTTCCTTGCTTTTCTGCCATAAGGCTTTCCCTCCCTCTTTTGTCATCGAGGTCCCCCATTCCTGGGAAGAGGTTGGGCTTCATTTCATAACTACTACTTCCGCGGCGGTGGTGTCAACCGGGCTGTCCCGATTCTTGCAGGAAGTCAGCGATTTCGGCCTGGAAATCTGTGGTCCACGCGGCTGCTTCGGAGCTTCTGCAGAGGCAGATCATCCGCCCGTGCCCAGGAACGTGTCGACGGCCTGGGCGATGCCCGCAGCGATG
>QIAL01000560.1 GCA_003225535.1 Acidobacteriota bacterium
CTTCCTGCCCAATGCGGAGCAGGTTCATCTCGATCGATGCAGGCAGACGAACCTGAGCGCCGGTGACACTCACGTCCACTTTCACATGATCCTGAGAAGCCGCTGGTTGCACCGTCTGACGCAATGCCGACACCAGGTCTCCTTCCTCCAGCAAATGGCAGCGAAGATCCCAAACCGAACGGCGAGCGTCGAGCATGCTGTGCCGGCTCATGTTGCGTGCAGTTTCCAGGGCCTGTTGTGCCACTCTCGGTGCCTGCTGAAAACAGTCCACTGCCAGATCGAGCTGCATGGTGATGCCCGCCAATTCCTGCTCCAAGTTGTCGTGCAGCTCGCGGGCTATGCGGTTGCGCTCCTGAAGGACGCCTCCGCTGCGTATTTTCTGGCGGATCAACTCCATCTGTTCGCGCAGCCTCCGTCCCAACACCACGATCCATGCCATCACTAAAAGCAAGACTCCTACTGTGACACCGAGCACCCAAAGCGTATGACGCAGGTTCCACCAGGATGGCGCATGCAAAACCTCCAGATCCTGAGGTGTGCGCAGCAGCATGCGAAACGACTGCGGCACCGACCAAAGTCCCCCGCTCTGCACCAGACAAATGCCAGTCACGCGAACCTTACTGTTTAAGGGAACCGACAGCAGCGGCATTGCTGACCCTACCGGCGACAAAGTTGCATCGAACAAGACATGATCCGGCTCCTGCTGGAAGAGAAAACGTACACCATCCGCCTGTACGTCCCGGCCCAGGAGGGTCGCCTCCGTCGCGATCACAGCTCCGTCATATCGCTCCCACGGAACAACGATGTTTAGGTGAACAGGGTCTGCGGGTGCCTCCGAACCGACACGATAGAACGCAGCATCTTTCAAAACCGGGGCGGACTCGCCCATGGCGGGAAAGCCCACCGCATCTACCAGGTCGCCGACATTCAGTTTGGTGTCCTGTTCCGTAAGAACCCGTAGCCCTCTGCCTTCTGCCTGCAGGAACAGCGCCTTCCCCGGTTGCTGGTAGCCGACGACGCCGCGAACCCGTACGCGGTGCTCCATGCCCGGTCCGGGAGTGAACGTCAGCAATGAGGAGAGCGCAACGGCACGTGGGTGTGCCGCCACCGTGATGAAAGTCAATCGTGGAACGTAGAGCAACACGGCGGTCAATTGCCGCTGCGCGTTGAACAGGCTCCCGCACACTCCTTCGAGCAGTACCTCGCTGTCGATCCAAGACGAAAAATTCTGCTCGTCTGAAATGGGGACGCGGACGCTCAACTGACCACCGCCGGAGGCGATCCGCATGGCGAGGGTTGTTTCCCGCCATGATGTTCGGTCGACGGAGACCGCGCGCACAATCCCTCGAACCTGCACCCACTGACTATCCAATTGGCCGTCGGCCAGCTCGTCGAACGAATACGTGCGTGACTTTGGCAGAGGTGCTCTGCCGAGCGCACGCGACCTCTGCTCGATGACGACAGGCGCGAATTTTCCCGGTCCGGTGACTCCCTCAACCTCCATCAGATCGCCGAAATGATGAGTGAAGTGAACCGGTTGTGCGCCCTCGACGTAGACTCCGGCCGAGGAATCCTGCACAAAAAAATCCGGCGCCGGAACATCGTCGGTCACCACGCCGCGAATGTGCACGGGATATCCCATCGCCGCCTGCTCGGGGCTCAGTTGCCGAACCTGGTCAGCATGAGTCAGCACAGGAAGCGGACGGTTAGAAGTTTGCGCCCAGACGGCCGCAGCGAGAACCACCTGGCAGACAACGTTCGCTGAGCAGCGAACCATTTTTCGAACGTGCCGTGGATCGACCGGCGATTGACGGATGGCGTGCATTTTCTGTGCAGACATAGCCTATCGGAAAACCCGGTCGGAGCAAAAGGCCGATCTCGCAAGGGATCCAACGGAAGAATAGTTTGGCTTTAGCGGATGGCTGAGTTGAGGTCCGGGAACGTCCACTTCTGAATCAGCCGGAGTGCGACAATCACGCTACTGTTCGGACTGGCTTGAAAGGTTCTCATGATTTTTCTTCGTGCTGCCGCGCTGACCTCGCTATTCGCTTGCACACTTGCACTATTTACGACGACCAGGGCCGTCTCGGCAGTTGGTGGACTGCCGACGATCTCGCCAAATACCACGCGGCAGCGGAGAAACTGGTGGCTCAGTTCAACGGCTACTGTCCTCTTCCCGATCTTTGCGTGAGCGGCAGGCAGGTCCTGACCGAAAATATCGCTGACTTGGCGGGATTGCTGACGGCGCATGATGCGTATGTATTGTCGCTGAAAGGCAAAACCGATGTTGTCATCCACGGACTGACCGGCGAACAGCGATTCTTCCTGGCGTTCGCACAGAGATGGCGGAAAGCTCAGAGCGAAGCCACGCTTCGCCGGCAGATCAAAACCGACATTCATTCGCCGGGAGAGTATCGAAGCGATACCGTGCGCAACATCGAGGCATGGTACAAGGCCTACGATGTGATACCCGGCGATAAGTTGTATTTAAAGCCGGAAGATCGCGTTGGAATTTGGTGACGTGGATCCGTACGCGGGCGTTCTCCCTCGCGATGTGTGAGGAAGCAAAAAAGCAGCGCAAAGCAGTTAAGGCAGCCGGACCTGTAAGCCGAATTTTGTCCGCAACATCGCTGCTGCGGGACGACCATTCCTCTGGGCCGGACATTGCTGCCCGGCTCTAGCGACCTACCCGAAGGTTTGACGCACCGAGCCGGCACGTGCTCGCGACCCTGATTCATAAGAACCAAAGGCGCGGGCTTCCTTCCTATTTGGTCTTGCTCCGTGTGGGGTTTGCCCTGCCCGCGACATTACTGCCGCGGCGGTGCGCTTTTACCGCACCTTTTCACCCTTACCCCGTTTCCGGGGCGGTATATTTTCTGTGGCACTTTCCGTCCATCAGGCTTGAACCTGACGTCCCGGACGTTATCCGGCACACTGCTCTGCGGAGTTCGGACTTTCCTCTCCTCGCATCCGAAGACGCGGGAAGCGGCCGTCCGGTCCGGCTGCCTACGAATCAATTATACGATGCAGGCCCAGAAGCTGAGACCTTAGACCGGCAGGCAAATCGGTGCGAGAGCGGGCAATTCACTGTAAACTGATATCGCGCCGCCAGCGTTCTCGGCCCGGAAGTCCCTGCATTGGTGTGAGTCCGGGCCTGAAGGCTGAGGTTCGACGCCTGGAGTCCAACTTCAATCTATGAATTACATTGAAGCCATCCGCGTGGCTTTGCAATCGCTGTGGGCGAATAAGCTGCGCTCTGTGCTCACGCTGCTTGGCGTCATGATCGGTGTCGGCGCAGTCATCGCGGTCGTGACCTTCGTCTCTGGCATCAACGACTACGTTGCCAAAAAGATCTTCAATCTCGGCGCAGACGTATTCATCGTCGCAAAAATGTCGGCAGTGGAAACCAACGTCGACCATTTTCTTGAAGCAGAGAAGCGCAAAAACCTCGACATGGAGGATTACCAGGCCGTAGTCGATGCCTGCCAGCACTGCCAGTACGTCGGTGCGCTGATGCAGGGCTCGGGCAAGGTGAAGCGCAACGAACAGTCAATTAACGACACGAACATTCAGGGCATCACTCCCTCGATTGCAACGATCCTCGACACAGATCTGACCTCCGGCCGCATGATCAGTGAGACCGACTTGAACAACCACATTCAGGTCGCTGTTGTGGGAACCGACATTGTCGACCACCTGCTCACAGGCGGCGATCCGCTGGGCAAAGAAATCAGAGTCGATGGCTGGACCTATCAGGTCATTGGAGTTGGCAAGAAAAAAGGAAAGACCCTCGGCCAAAGCGCCGACAACTACGTTCTCATTCCCATCACTGTGTACCTGAAGAAGTATGGAGCCCATAAGAACAGCACGATCGACGAAGCCCGCGTAGGGCTGCGTTCGCATCGGCACGATCGTCCCGGCCAGGAAGACAGCTTTGAGATTGAAACCAATGCCAGTCTCCTGGGAATCTGGTCGGGACTTAGCAACACATTTTTCATGGCGACGATCGGGATCGCAGCTGTCTCGCTGGTGGTCGGTGGCATCGTGATCATGAACATCATGCTGGTCTCGGTGACCGAACGGACGCGTGAGATCGGCATTCGCAAGGCGCTGGGCGCGCGCCGCGATGATGTCCTGCTGCAATTCCTGATTGAGTCGGTGGTTCTCGCGCTGCTGGGCGGAGCGATCGGAGTTCTTGGTGGCATAATCCTGGCCAAGGGCGTGACCGCGATCATCGGAATGCCTTCGTCGATCAAGCTCTGGGCCGTATTAGCGGGACTTACCGTGGCGGCCAGTGTAGGCGTATTTTTCGGAGTCTATCCCGCTCGCAAAGCGGCGCGACTGGACCCGATTGTGGCGTTAAGATTCGAGATGTGAAGAAATTGAGTAATTGGAGAATTTAG
>QIAL01000561.1 GCA_003225535.1 Acidobacteriota bacterium
CGTGCTGGTTGTGGTGGATGGCTGCTCGGTAGGAGAGACGACAGGGGCCCGATCTTCCATGCATAACCTCCAACGGAAAGATCGTGGCGCAAGTACTTTATGCGTCACGGCTGCCCTCCGCGTCGCAGGGGAGGCAGCACCATCTGCTCGCATTCTACCCCCGATTTTGAACGCTGTTAATCAAAATTGTGACGCTAATCACAGTCATGCAAGTAAAATTAAGTTGCATATTATGAAAATAGCGCGGGCGTCCCCGTCGGCTGAGGCGAGGGTGTCTCGCCCTGGCACCCCCACCAACGCCACGAAAGTCCAACGATTTTACGACCCCGCCGCAAATCCCATCCCCGACCGCGTTCTCTAGCATCCCCTCACCATGGGATAATGACTAGGGCCCATTCTCAAACTTATGCGTGATCGTCTTCTAATCTTTCTGTTTTCCTTTGCACTGATCGCCGCCAACGCTCAGCAGTCGACCCCACCGCCTCCCGACAAATCCACGCCGAAAGCGCCAGGTACCGCGCCGCAGTCCACCAGCAGCGGCGACAAGTCCGCCGGAACTCCTGCGCCTGCACCCAAGGTCGAAGACAAGCACGACTACACGCAGGAATCCTTCGTCATCGAGCAGATGCATTCCCGCTACCGCTTCGAAGCCGACGGCACCGGGCGCAAGGAAACCACCGCTCGCATCCGCGTCCAAAGTGAAGCTGGAGTGCAACAGTGGGGACAACTGCTGGAAGGCTACAACTCCGCCAATGAGCGCGTCGAGATTCCCTACGTTCGAGTATTGAAAGAAGAAGGCACGGTGGTGAAGGCCGGAGATGACGCCGTGCAGGACCTCAGTGCTCCCATCGAGCGCGAAGCTCCCGTCTATACCGATTATCGTCAAAAGCACATCACCGTTCCCGGCCTGCGCCCCGGCGAGGTCCTTGAATACGACATGGTCACGGTGATCCACACGCCGCTCGCCGCGGGCCAGTTCTGGGCCGAATACGAATTCGACAAGAGCAACATCGATCTCGACGAGAGCCTGGACGTCGATGTCCCCGCTGGCCGCTCGCTCAAGCTGAAATGCAAGCCCGGCATGGATCCTAAGATCACCGAAGAAAACGGCCGCCGCATTTACCACTGGGCGAGTTCTCACCTGGAGCGCGAAGACGACACGAAAGATAAAGACAAGAAAAAGAAGAAGCATCGTCCCGATGACGACCGTCCCGACGTGCAGCTCACCACTTTCGAAACCTGGGAGCAGATCGGCCGCTGGTACGCCAGCATGGAGAAAGATCGCCGCCTGCCCTCGCCCGAAGTGCGCGCGAAAGCGCTGGAACTCACCAAGGGATTGAACGGCGATCTGGCCAAAACCGAAGGACTATACGACTACGTTGCGAAGAACTTCCGCTATGTGAGCCTTTCCCTCGGTGTCGGCCGCTACCAACCCCACGCTGCCTCCGACGTTCTTCACAATCAGTACGGCGATTGCAAAGACAAGCACACGCTGCTCGCATCGCTTCTCGAAGCCGAAGGCCTTCACGCGAATTCTGTTCTCATCAATTCCAGCCGGAAGCTCGATCCCGACGTCCCTTCGCCCTCGCAGTTCGATCACGTGATCACCATGCTCCCGATGGGCAGCCAGGAAGTCTGGATGGATACGACCAGCGAAGTCGCTCCCTTCCGCCTGCTCGCCTACACCTTGCGCAAGAAACAAGCGCTGGTGATCCCGCCCGCGACCATGTCGAATGCTCCTGCGCCGCATCTGGAAGAAACTCCCTCTGACACTCCCATGCCCGACACGGAGCACTCCGAGATCACCGGCAAGATCAACGAGATCGGAAAACTCGAAGCGCATGTCAGCTACGAATTCCGCGGCGACGAAGAACTGCTGCTGCGCTCCGTCTTCCGCCGCGTCCCGCAGGCCAACTGGCAGCGCGTCGCCGAAAACATCAATTCCGGTCTCGGCGGCGACGTCACCAATCTGAAGGTCAGTGATCCCGCCGCGACCACCGAGCCTTTCGCGCTCTCCTATGACGTCTCGCGCTTAAACTTTCTCGACTGGTCGAAGAAGAAGACGCAAATCGTCCTGCCTCTCGTGCAGTTCAACCTGCCCGACGTCGGCGACGGCGATGACGGCGACTCCGATGCCGAGCCTCTGAAGCTTGGGCCGAAGGCTGAATATTCCTACAAGATCAAGCTGCAGTTGCCTGAGAAGTACTCCGCCCATGCGCCTCTGGCTTTTTCTTTGAAGCGTGACTACGCTGAGTACGAAGCGACGTATCACGTGGAAGGCAACACCTTCACCGCGGGCCGCAAGTTGTCGTTGCGTCAGGATGAGCTTCCCGTCGCTCGTGCCACCGACTACGAATCCTTCCGCCGCGCCGTCGGCGCCGATCTGAATCAACAACTCGCGCTCGAGAATGCCGCCGCCGGAGGCTTTGTCCCTCCCGCTGATATGAAGGCCGATGAGCTGGTCGAGAGCGCCCGAGCCGCTCAGGAAGCCGGTAACCTGACGGTGGCGGAGGCCCTGCTCAAGCACGCCACCGAGATCGATCCCAAAAACAAGTTCGCATGGAACAATCTCGGCCTGGTCTACCTGCAGATGCGGCAGGACGATCAGGCCATCACGGCCTTCCAGAAACAGATCGAGATCAACCCTTACGACGAGTTCGCCTACAACAACCTCGGCCGCACCTACTGGAACGACCGGAAGTACGACGACGCGGTCAAAGCATTCAACAAGCAGCTGGAGAACAATCCACTCGACAAATTTGCACACGCCAACCTCGGCGCGATGTACGCAGAGTGGCACAAGTACGATCTTGCAGTCCCCGAACTGGAAAAGGCCGCGTCACTGACTCCCGACAGCGCCGAACTGCAAGTCAGCCTGGGCGACGCCTACCTGAACCTGGGACAAGACGATAAGGCGCTGGCCACCTTCGATCACGCCGTCGAGCTTAACGCCGCTCCGCTGGTCTGGAACAACATCGCCTACCAACTCTCGCTCAAGGGATCTCATCTCGACCGCGCCCAGCAATACGCCGAGTCCGCCGTTTCCGCGACAGCCGCAGCATTGCGCAACGTTTCTCTCGACCGTCTCACGCAGAAAGACTTGCCCCTCGTCCCCTCGCTGATCGCTTACTGGGATACGCTGGGCTGGGTGCAATTCGGCGAAGGCCATCTCGACAAAGCCGAGAAATACATCGCCGCAGCCTGGGCACTCGGACACCACGGCGAAGTCGGTGATCATCTCGGACAGATCTACGAGAAGCGCGGTCAGAAGGACCTCGCTGTGCGCACCTATGCGCTCTCGATGAACGGCCTCCGTCCGATTCCGGAAACGAAAACCAGATTGGCCTCACTTGCTGGGGGCGATGCCAAGGCTGACGCCGTTGTCGCGAGATATAAAGAAGAGCTCGAGCACCTCAGCAGCATCGATCTCGGAAAAGCCAAAGAGACCGGCAACGCCGATTTCTTCGTCCTGTTGAGTGGCGGCGCCGGCGAGAAGGCCAAAGTTGATGCCGTCCGGTGGGTCAGCGGCGACGAGAAACTGAAGTCCTACACCGAAGCCCTGCGGACCGCCGACTATCACCTCACGTTCCCCGACGACACCCCGGTAAAAGTCCTTCGCCGCGGAACGCTGTCATGCTTCATCGCCAGCGGCACCTGCAAATTCGTCCTGACATTGCCGGATGATGTGAGAACCGTAGACTAACTCGACTCAGGAACAAATGAACTCATGTCGCGACAGCCGCCTCGGCTGTCCCGCGAAGGCGAAGCCGAGCGGCAGAGCATGCCTTTTGAAAGCTAGGTTTTTTGATTGTCGCACAGCAGCGGTCTCTTACCCCCC
>QIAL01000310.1 GCA_003225535.1 Acidobacteriota bacterium
GATTCGGAAACCCAGCCACAGCGGCAGCAGCCAGAACCATAAACCAACCGCACCCACGGTCAGGGAGGCTGTGCTTTTGAAATGGTGCTCAGGTTTTTTGTGGGTAAAGAGTTTTTTTTGGGAGCAACGAGTATGGCGGAGATTGGTCTAGGGACTGTAGGGAAAATTGTAGGGACTTCTTGCATCTTCGAGCTACTGCATGCTACTGAGCAATTGCCACGAATTGGCGCAAGAGCCGCGTGAATAGGCCCTCGCAGCAATATGCGGCACTAAGCGGAAATGCTTCCAAAAGATCACTCCGGGATCCTAAGTCTGGTGCGTCTGCCAATTCCGCCACTTTCGCACGCTTGACGCGAAGGAAGTGGGTCTATTGTAGCGTGAGGCTGGCGGCTCTTGCATTGACTTTGTGCCTTCCTGATGCATCCAAAGAATGCCGGAGACGATATGGCACGCAAATCAAAGACTTCAAAATCGAAGGTGAGTACGACATCGGATGAACTCAAAGGCTGGCAACAGATCGCAGCCTTCCTGGGAGAACCCACTTCCGTCGTACAAAGGTGGGCATCAGAAGGGATGCCGGTCCGGCGGCAGGGCCGATTCGTAAGCACCACCCCACAAGAATTGAATGACTGGATGGGAAAGGAATCCGGAAAGCCAGTCCATGTCGCGACCGGCAATGCCGACCTCACTTCCGAACTGAAGCGCGCAGTGTCGTTCGCGCGGCGAGAGAAGTGACAGTACGAAAGAGCGCCTGGAAACTCCAGCCCTATTTGGTTAGCTCTGCAATCTGCACATGATAAGGCTCCAACAACTCGCCAGTCGCATGATCGATGGCGGCCACGGCCAATTGATAACCGACTTCGGCCTGCAATAGGCTCTGCTCGGCGGCAGCGACTTCGGTTTGCGCTTCGAGCACCAGAAAAATCGTCCCCGAGCCCAACTCGTACTTCCGTTGTTCCGCGGCCATCGTCTTCTTAGCCAAGTCCAACGCCTCCTTGCCGGCGACTATGCTCAGTTTTGCCTGTTCGAGTTGGTGCACGGCGTTGCTGACATCGAGGGTGACTTGCTCCCGGATTTGGCGCTGGCTGTATAAATCGTTGCGCCGCCCCACAAGGGCGGTCCCCATCTCGGCCTTCGCCGCCCGATTTTTCAATGGAAGACTCAGTGTCAACTGCGCCTCGTAAGTGGGATAGTTAAAGCTGAACATCTGGTTGACCCATGAGCTGCTAATGGGTTGCCCCAGACTATTGAAGCCGGCTCCCCCCAGTCCATTACTGGCGTAGAGCCCCGTCAAGTCCAGCTGAGGAAGAAGGTGATTGTGCGCCAACCGAATCTGCGTTTCATCCCTCGCCAAAGCGGCGCGGGCTGCATCGAACTCCGGACGCTTCGTCAGCGCTGTTTGCAAAGCTGTTGCTGCGTCGATCGTTCGTAACTCGCCGGCGGCTTCCGCCTGCTCCGTTAGTTCAAGATCAAGCGCCTGAAAATACGGATCCTGGTCCGCACCGATCGTTAACCGCAGCGTGTCTTCCGCCTGTTTCAATGCGTATTCACTCTGGATCACCTGCACGCGCCGCGATGCCACCTGCGACTCCGACCGGTAAATATCCATCGGCGGCAAGGCTCCCAACTCCAGCGACCGCTTGTCGTGCTTATAGGTGGCTTCCGCAGCTTCCATCGAAGACTGCGCGACGCGCAGGTTGCCGCGGGCTTGCACGACCGCCCAATATTGCGCCACCGCCTGCAGGACACTGTTGTTCACCTCTGCCGCAAAACTGGCCCGGGATTGTTCGAGGTTGCGCCGCGCTATCACCAACGCGGCGCGATTCGCCTGCAGCCAACCATTCCGCAGCAGAGGCTGCGTGAACTGAAAGTTAAGTGTTGAGGTGGTGAACGGATTGAAAAAGCCCAGGGGAATATTCGTGGAATCAATATTTGTGAGGAGACCGGTCTGCACATTCGTTCCCGTTTCGAAGGTCTGGGAGTAATTCACTTGCAGATTCTTGCTCGTATTCTTGAAGTTGATGTTAAAGCTATTCCCTCCAGTCCCCTGGAGGAAAGCGAAAGGCGGGGATATTGAACTAACAATATTGTCCGTGCTGGTGATCAGCGGATCAAATGGCGAGTGCGCTCCCAGGAGAGCGAACTTCGAAGACTCGATCTGTGTTTCCTGAACCCTCACCGCGCTGTTGTTCTCGATCGTCAGGACCACCGCATCTCGCAGGCTCAGCCGTAGCTTTCCATCGACCACGTATGTTCGGAGACTATCTGGTGTGCTCAGTCCGCTCGACCGGAGCTGCGGCCTCATCAAGTCGCCATAGCTCTCACCCTGTTGCGCCCATAGCGGTGCAAGGACCAACAAATGAAATGCGACCAGAAGCAGGCGAGAGTGTCTCATTCCTCAATTCCTCCAGATTGTATTCAGTCGTGCGGTGAACCGCAGACCGCGGCTATTCGTAGCGAATCGCCTCGACTGGGTCCAGACGGGCCGCCTTGACTGCAGGGTAAATCCCGAACACTAATCCAACTGTGATCGAAACCAGGAATGCCAGCAGGATCGAACTCGCCGTGACGATGGTTGACCATCCGGCTAGCCATGCGATCAGCCGCGACATGATGAAGCCGAACGCGATGCCGAAGCTTCCACCCATGAAAGAGATCAGGACAGCCTCGACCACAAACTGGCGGATAATGTCGCGCTGCCGCGCTCCCACAGCACGCCTCACGCCGATTTCTCGCGTGCGCTCGAGGATGCTGGCCAGCATGATATTCATGATTCCGATTCCACCGACCAGAAGAGAAATGGAGGCGATCGCTACCATCACCGCGTTGAACAAACGCTCGGTCCGCCTTTGCTCGGCCAGTAACTCGGCGGGAACGATCACGCTGAAATCACCGGCGGAGTGATGCGACGAATCGAGAATCGCGCGCACCACTTGCGCCACGGAACTCATATCGGCACTCTCGCGGATGTTCAGGTAAATTCCGTCGATCTCGTCGCGCACGTCGCTGTAGTTGTCTTCGAGCCGCAGGATCGCTGAGTTCAACGGAACGTACATGATGTTGTTTACATCCTGCGAAGGCACGCCCGCGACTTCGGTTTGTGAACTCAGTTGCGGCGAAACCACACCAATCACGCGGAACCAGGTCTCGTTTGCCTTGACGTACTGTCCGATGGGGTCGGCTGAACCGAACAAACTGGAACGCGCCGCCGCCCCCAACACGCATACTGGCGCTGCACCGGTTTGCTCGTTATCGGTGAAGAATCGTCCTTGCAGTACGTGCAGGCCCGCAATGTTCATGTACACGGGATCGACGCCATAGATGGTTGGAGGATCCAGCTGGGACTTGGGAAGTGTCTTGGAAGGAGTCATCCGTTTGCGTGGCGTGCCGGCGATTACATCAGCCACGTCATCGCGAATGACTCGATAATCCTGAAAGGTGAGCCCCTGGGAAATCTTTCGGACCTTCTGATGCGCCTGCCACTCCGTAGTCTCCTTGGCTTCGACAATCAGGTTGTGGACACCCATCTGCTCGATCATCGCCATGACTTTCTGCCGCGCGCCCGCGCCGATCGATAGCATGGAGACGACCGCAGCCACACCGAAAATCATCCCCAGCATGGTCAGCAATGAGCGAAGCCGGTGCAGAAGGAGGTTCTGCCAGCCAAGTTGCAGATCGGGGAGCCATTGTTGATAGCCACGCAGAGCTCGAAGCGATGGCGTAGAGGCTATAGTGGCCATTACGGAGTGCCTCCCGGCCCGGGGAGCCCGCCGGAATTAGCGCTTTTTCGGGGAGCAGTTGGATCGACAAGTCCGATCTCAGTTCCGGCATCAATGCCCTCGACGGCCGCTCGGCTCTCATTTTCCGCTTGAATCTTTACTTCGCGCGTCTCGAAGTTGCCGCCGCTGCGCACGTACACCACGCGTTTATTGTCCTTCAGGAACAGCGCCTGGCGTGGCACGTAAAGAACATTCTTCCGTGGATCGCTGTTGATCGACACGTGCGCCGTGAGGCCGGGCCGCATTCGCGGATCGGCGGAAGCGAGGGTAATTGAAACTTCAAATTTGGTGGTCGTATCGTCGTCCCAGAATCTGCGGGCGTTATTGCCGGCGACGTTCTTCACCGTGCCGTGAAACATGGTTCCTGGCAACGCGTCGAGCTGAATATCCACCGATTGTCCTTCTTTGATGCGATTCCGCTCGAGTTCTCCCACCTTGGCGACGAGTTCCATTCCGTTTGGATCGATGACCTGGCCAACTGTTCTGCCCGGCTCAACCTGGTCGCCCTCGCGGTATTCCGGCAGGGACATTCCGCTGAAGAAAAAACCACCAGTTGAACCCTCGTTTTTTTCCAGCGCAACCAGTCCATCCATTGGCGCGATGACCCGCATCTTGTCGATGTTGCCTTGCGCCTGTTCCATCGCCAGATTTGCCTTGTTCCGTTTCTCCTCGGCCAGGGAGATCGTTGCTTGATTGGACGCAGTGCGCGATTTCACGTCTTGCTCGAGCTCCGCCAAGACCCGTTGCGCCCCTTCCAGCGCGAGCTGATTCTTCCGCGCGTCGATTGCGCTCACCAGTTCGTTCTTCTGTACGTCCAGTTCAGCACGCCGCACGTCGAAGCGAGCCTTCAGGAGCGCCACCCGATCCTGGGCAGCGACTACCAACGCGTCTGCCTTGGCTTTGGTAATTTCCTGTTCTGCCTGCAACAATTCCGAGCGGTTCTGGTCGAGCTTGAAGCGCTGCTCGCCGGGATCGAATTCCATGACCAGATCGCCCTTCTTAACTAGCGAGCCGGTGTGCAGGAGACGCGTAATCTGCAACGCGCCTCCACCGATGGGCGGGGCGGTCAGCATCTCGGAATGACTCGCCTTCAGGTCGCCCGTGATGAGGACCTTCATGTCGAGATCGCCACGTTTCACTCGACCGGTCGGCACATCCGTGGCGCTCGCAGACGAGCCTGCGCCTCGAACGGCCGCCACAACGCCAACTACGGCGCAGAGAACGACCGCCACAACCGCCCATACAATGGCCTTCCGGCTTTTCATCTGAACTACATCACTCCTTTACCGTCGGATCCCTGAGCGCCACCTTATCCCCTGCAGAAACGCCGTTGGCGACTACGATCTTGTCGCCGCTTCGCCGGCCGACTTCGACAACACGCTCCTCGAACTCTCCTCCGTGCCATACGTAGGCCACGTTCTGTCCGGATTTCTGAAACAGTGCCTGCGCCGGAAGGATGATGGCATTCGGTACCTTGTCCACCACAACCGTTACCTCACCTGTGATGCCCGGCTTGAACCGCGGATCGGTCTGGTCAATTCCAACCTCAAGAATGAAGTTCCGCGTAATCGGCCAGCCACTGTTGAAGTCGAGGCTGGCAATGGCGCCGATCTGCTCGATGTGCCCGGTGAACTGGCGGTCAGGGATGGCGTTCAACTGCACAGTGACGGGTTGTTGCAGCGCGAGCCTGCCACGTTCCGTTTCATCGACGCGAGCGGTTATTCGCAATGTCGTGGCATCCGGCAATTCGGCAATGGCGGCTCCCGGCCATGCCCTGTCTCCCGGGCGATAAGTGATCATTCCAGACCCTCCCCAATGTTGCAGGAGGCTGATGGTGCCCGCCGAAGGTGCGCGCTGACTCATTTGCGTTAGCGCTCGTTCCGCTCGCAGTACGTCATATTGCGCTTTCTTGCTCGCCTGCTCTTTGCTTTCGATGGTCGCTTTGTTCAGGGCCTCATCTGATTTTTGTTTCGTCTCGGCCTCGCGCAGTTTCTGCTCGGAATCGGCCAGCTTCAGCTTGGCTTCTTCTCCCTCGATTCTCGACACAATTTCCTGCTTGCTCGCTTCGAGCTTTGCTCCTTCCACGTCATATCGCGCTTTAAGAACGGCCGTTTTGTTCTCCTCTTCGGCCAGCCGGGCCTGCGCTTTGGCCTGCCCGATTTCAGCTTCGGCAGACTTCAACGCGGATTTGAATTGAGCGAGGTCCTGCTCGGTCTTCGTTCGGTCGAATTCCACGACCACTTCTCCGGCCTTCACGACAGTTCCTTCGGGCGAGATCTTGATGATTTGCAAATCGCCCGCTTCCGCCGGTGCGCTGATCGTCACCGACTTCAGGGCCTTCACTTCTCCGCGGAATTGCAGCGAGTCGAGAAACTCTCCGCGCTTCACTTCGATCGTAGGAACTGTCGGCGCCCGCCGTCCTAGCCGCACAGCGCCGAGAAGAACACCGCTTCCCGCAAGCAGAATGACGGCGACAACGACGAACTTGCCTCTGATCGAGAGCTGTCGGAAACGCCGCATCATAGCGAGCCGCCCACGGTTCCGACCATGCTTGACTGTGCGCTGTGCTTCGTCGTGTCCACATCCACCGCCGCCGAAAGATCCGGCATCAACTTGGGATCGTTTCCCTCAATGGCGACGATCACGACAAACGTGCGCAGCTTGCTGGAAAAATCTCCATTTTCCCCGATCGGTGAAATCTGATCCACCTTGCCCTGGAGGACCATCTCCGGATAGGCATCCAGCCGCATCGTCGCCATCTGTCCAACCTGCAGAGAAGGGAAGTCCTGCTGATTGGCGTGCACCCGCACCTGCATCGTGGCCGGATTCACCACCTGCATAAAGGGCACTCCCGCGCGAACCTGGTCGCCCTCCTGCACCTCGCCCATGGTGCCTTGCTTCCAGATCGTATTCAGCACGACCACGCCGTCCAGTGGCGAACGAATCTGCATCTTGTCGGAATTTGCCTTTGCGTGCTCCATTGTCTGCTGGGTGCGATCCCGCTGAATCTCCAGAATGCGAATCGCCGCCTGTGCCGCTTTTCGTTTCAGATCGAATGTTTCCCGCAACTGGTCGTACGTAGCCTTCGCTTCATCGAGATTTTCCTGATTCTTTTCCGCATCGATGCGCGATACGATCTCGGCCTTCTGGATCTCGAGTTCGGTCTTGCGCAGATTGTCTTCTGCCGTTTTGAGTTCCGTCTCATCCTTCGCGCGGGCAGCCGATTCTTTTGCCTGTTCGCCGGCAACCTGGTCCACCAGTTTCTGGTATTCCGCCTGCTTATCGATGATGTCGCGCATCTGCGCTTGCCGGTCGAACTCGACGAGTAAGTCTCCCTGCTTGACCTTGGTCCCGGCCTGCGCGATATGAATGATGGTAAGGGTGCCGATCTGCTGCCCGGCAAGCAATGGCGCGAGAATCGCCCTCGCTAGTACCGCCTCGGTGGTCCCTTTCAGCCGCAAGAAATTTTCGGGATTTTGAGACGTGACGGAGACTTGCTTAGTGGAAAGGGGAGTTTGGCTGCGGAAGACGAGTGTCAGTACCAGGCCCAGAGTAAACAGAAGGACGGCCGCGATGACCCAAACGCGCCAACGCTTCGGATGCTGGTCATCCGGTGTAGATTCCGGCTGTGATCCCGGCTGTCCCTGTAAGGACTCAGATTCGGGGGTCACTTCCGCAGGAGCTGTTGACATTTCCGGCTACTCCCGCCCTTAGGAATGTTGATTGTGCTATGACGTTGCCCGCCCGTGGAACTTTCTATGACTCCAGCAAATACAAACCACTTCCAAGAACTCGTTAGATCGCCGAAAGGTTTATCCCTTGCAGACCCTGCAGTTGATTTTGCACTACTGTCGACGTGGCAAACACAGAATTGTTATAGAAGTGCTCGTCTGGCGTGGGAAGGACGAACCCAATAATTCAGCGCACCCCTTGCCCGTATCCACTAACCGACAAAGGAAAGTCACCGGCGGATGCTGCTCTGCGACGGAGGCGTCGACCGCATTCGACGCTCCGCCAGTGGCGATTACTGCACTTCGTTCAGCTTCTGATAGATGAGCATCGCGAGAAAAGCCAGCAGAAATACTCCGGAGCCAATACTGAACACCCGCATCGGAACCGTGAGCTTGTTGACTCTCGTTAGCAACTCCGTTTGTTCTTCCTGCATGTGGGAATTGGCATCATCCAGAAACAGTTGATCGTCCTCATGCATCGTGAGCGTGCTCTTATAGATCAGCAGGACGATCAAACCAACGGCGAAGAGTCCAAATAGACCCCCGACGATTTCAATAGGCGTCATAAGCCACCTCGGCAGAGTCGACCCAACCATAGCGGCTTTCCACCTGCTGATCGGGGCACGCGGACCCCACACCAGTCCCGGGGAAGGCCTTAACGGCACGATTATAGCCCTGATGGCAAGCCCCCGGCGATGATTTAATCCCTGTTGAAAAAGCCTGTTACGGAACTGGAACAGTGCGACTTCCCCCTTGCAATCCGCATCCAATTCGTATAGATCATTCCTTATCCCCGGCCTTGATGGGCGAGTGGGGTAGGTCACATTTGTTATAATGAAACAGCTTTAAAGCCAAGGAGATACGAATGGCGACAACAACCGTCCCCGAAGTCAAGAAAGCAGCACCCGTTAACCTGACTGCCAACGCCGTAGCCAAAGTGAAAGAGATCATGGCACAGCAGACTCCCGTGCCCGCCGGCTTGCGCATCGGAGTCGTGGGCGGCGGATGCTCCGGCTTCTCCTACTCGATGCAGTTTGAGAACGGCGCCGGAATGATGGACAAGACCTTCGACATGGAGGGTCTTAAAGTCTTCGTCGACGCCACCTCAGTCATGTATCTTAACGGATGCATCGTCGATTATGTCGAATCGCTCGAGGGCGCGGGCTTCAAGTTCGAGAACCCGAATGTGAAGAGCACCTGCGGCTGCGGATCATCATTTAGCGTCTAAGAATTTGCATGTGGGGACAGCCGCCATCGGCTGTCCACCGCGCGATGCGCGGCTGTTTTTTGGTAAGTAAAAGGCCTCGTCCCGAGACGAGGCCTTTCGATTTGATCTCGCATTCCGCTACTGCTGCACTGGTATATCCGTCGGCTGGCTTGGATTTCCCGCAGGAGGAGGAGGAGGGCTACTTGGAGAACCCGAGAGTCCGCCGGTTCCCGGCGCCGAAGTTCCCATGCCCGGTGTCGTGGGCTGTCCTCCGGGCCCATTGAGATTCTGCGGTCCCGTCCCGAACATCTGCAGTTGCGGTTGATACGGAGTTGTAATCAAAATCCCAACGCGCTCCATGTTGGGATCGTAGACGAACTGCCACTCGTTGTATTTCTTCTTCTTGTCGAATTCCCGGATGGTCGGATCTTTGCTTAAGCTGGCGACCCCCACGATGGGCAAACCGCCAAACGTCTGCGCCGGTTGATCGGACGAGCCCTGACCACTGGAGTCGCTGCTTCCGCCGGAGGAAGCACCCTGAGACGCGTTCGTGTCAGTTCCGGCCTGAGAGGAATCAGTGCCGATCTTCTGGGTGCTCGACTGGCCGAACGAGTTCGAATTCCCAAACGAACTGCTGTTGCCGAAACCGGAGTTTGAGTTCGGAGTCAAAGCTCCATTTGCCCCGATCGTGCTCGCTCCAGGGATCATCCCTCCGCCGACCATTCCGGCCAGGCCCATCTTTGCTTCGCCGAAATGGAGCAGTTTGAAATCCTTCCCGTTCAATGGGTCTTTGTACCGTTTGCGGAGAAACCGCATCTGGTTTGTATTTTCCAGATTCTCGATGGTAGCCGGATACCGGTGGAACTTGATGTAATAGGCGCGAATCGCTCGCGAATACTGTACCCCGCGGTGGATCATCTCTTCTTCGCGGTCCCGTTTGATATCGAACTTGATCGAGGTCACCAGCGTGGCCGCCATGATCCCCATTACCGCAATCATCAGCAGCATTGTGAGCAGAACGTAACCCTGCTCACCGTTCCGATGGGCGCGCCGTGTTTGTGATCGAAAAGACATCGCAAATATTGAGAAATTGGGCAATTTGGTAATTGTGTAATTTGTCTTGTAGCAGCTTTCTTAAATTAGTCAATTACTCAATCACTCAATTTCTCAATCACTCAATTTCTAGCTTCCCTGCGTCAGCGCGATGACCTGCGCCGGACCGCTGTACACCATGTCCTGAATCTCAACTGAAGTGGCTGAAATCCGGATCACCTTGTAGCGGCGGTCCACAATCTCGCCCTCGCCTGCTACAAAAACGTCATCCCCATTTTTCAGGAAGACCTTTTTCGGTTCGCCAGGGGAATTCGCGAAGCCGTAGAACTTCAATGGAATCGCCGGCGGAGGCTGCACTACCGGCGGAACATAAGCCGGTGGACCGGGATCGGTGACTGCCGAAGCAACCGGCTGTTGAATTACTACTTCTTCTCGCTGGGAGACGAAAATGTTCCGTCCCGCGCCCTCATACTGTGTCTTTTCGCTGCTCGCCAACAAATCCAGCCGCAGGGTAGGATCGAGATTCTCGCCAACCGGTTGCTTGCCTGGCTTGGCTGACGCCTTTGCTCCAGGCTTCCCAGTTGCGGGACGAGGTACGAGCGGGGACGCGGCTTGCGCGCTCGAAGCCGGCTCGGATGATCCTCCGATGAGTGGGATCAATTCATACGCGCACACGATCAGCGCCACGACTCCGAGGACGATCGCCCACGTCATCTGCTTCTTATTTTCGAGTCCCAGGTTCACTACGTTCCCACCTTCAGATATGCCTCAAGTTTTACGCTCAATTTCACGGCACCTTGCGGCTCGCCACCCAAAGTGACGCTATTGATCACGAAGAACATCTCGTCGCGTTCCATCGCGTTGATGAAACGTGCCAGCGACGTGTAGCTTCCCGACAGATCTGCTTCCATCTCGATGGGCTGCAGTCCGTTGCTCGAGGTATCCGCTGGCTTATTCCGCAACTGATCGATCTTCACGCCGTTTGCGGCAGCCACCTTGCCGAGTTCGCCGTAAATCTGCGAGTTCTGGGAAGGGAAGCGATTCCGATAGAAATCCGCGATCTGTTGCTTGGCGATTCCTATCTTCTGAGGCAGATCCTTGAGCGGCGCCACCTGCCGATTCTTGGCTGTCAGTTCAGCCTGAAGTTGGTTCCGTTCCATCTGCCGTGATTCGACCGAGCCCACCACGGGGGAGAAATACAGAACCGCCGCCAGTAGATCAACTCCACCGAGGATTGCCAGGGTCAGCTTCATTTTCTTCCGAGTTTGCCGTAGATCGGGCATTAGTGTTGCATCCCTTTCCTGGGCGACGGCTTTGTCATCCCCGTTTTCGGCTTCTGATTCGTTACAGGTTTCGCATCTGCTGCGGGACTCAATTCAGAGGGCAACTCGGGAATGTAAATCGCAGCCATTTCAATTTGTTCCGTATCGCCCGTCTGTGAGTCCACGTGCCTTACTGCTGTTATCGCCGTTTGTGCAAAACGGCGCGACTCCTCCATTCGGCGCTGCAACTCAACCCCGCGGTCCCACGAGTCGCCCGCGACAGTCATCTTCAGGGCGAGTTCATTGTTCTCATCCAGTTGCGGGCTAATCGAGACCAAATGGACCCGAGGCGGCATGACCTTCTCAAGGTTCTCCAGAACGCGCGTCCAGGAGAACGCTTTCCGCTCGATCAGTTCATTCAGATAGCGCGACTGGTCGCGAGTCGTGCGATTCTCCGGCTGGTTCAGGATTCGGTCTGCCTCTGCGCGCGTGCGGTCGCGGTCGGCGATCAGCGCCCGCGTTTGCGCCATCACCACGCGGTCCTTATGTGCACCCAACCATCCGGTAATGTCCAGCACCAGCAGAACGAGTGTGAGCAGTCCGAGTATGCCCAGGGCTGTCCCCCAGCGCATCCAGAATTGCCGCGCATCCTCGTACGGCTGACTCGCGAGATTGATATCAATACGCATAAATCTAACTAGCTCATGTAGCGACAGCCGCCTCGGCTGTCAGCCCCGAGCGCAGTCGAGGGGGCAGCGAGCCGCGTTACGAAATCAATGCTCCCACCACTCCCGCCATTCTCCACCGTGGCACCGAGCCACCGCTGCTGGCTCCCAATTGCGCCGATGACACCAGTTCTTGCACATCGGCTTCCGTCTGCGTGCGCAGCGCCGCCGCCGCGCCACCCGACTCGGGAAGCCCCGCGACGTAAATTCGCTCGATATTCAAATGATACGTGTCCTGAAAGAACACGATCGACGGATAGACTTCCTCCGCCAGTTGCTCGCCATTGATCGTCACTCCGCGCGCGTTTTCCAGCGTCCGGAACAGCTGCAACTGATCTTCATTCAAGATCGCAATACTGGTTGTGTGCGCGTCGACCTTGATAACCATCGTTGGCTTCTTTCCGTCGGCCGCGCCCAGGGCCGCCAGCGTCGAAGGCAACACGATTCCCGGGCTGAATCCCGCATCGCGGAACGCCGCTTCGTAATCTTCGATCACGCTGCCCAGCGCCACGGCGGCCACAACCTTTATTTCATCGCCAATTTTTTGCGCGTGATACGAAACCTTCGCCTTCTCCACGTCGAAAGGCAACGACTTCGTCAGCCGGAACCGCACCACTCCAAGGGCCTCTTCATGATCGGAGGGCAGCGTGTCGAATTCGACCAGCATGACGCGCACCGCCGCATCAGGGACGATGGCGATCACATCCTTCGAGCGTCCGGCTACTCCGCCCAGCGCGCTTTCAATTCCCTCGCGGACCACACTGCGCTGCCGCAGATTGTTCTCGACCAGGTCGGGGACAACGCTGCCGGGTGCGAGTTCGTGCGCAGAACAAGCTTCGAGCCCGTCTCCGTTGTCGACGACGCGCCCGGCCAGAACCCGATCCGCCGAAATCTCACAAGCCAACCTCGGCTTGGCAGTATTTGTAGATGAACTCATGCCCGAATACGCCTTTTGCCTCTGTAAATGAGAAACCGTCCCGCTGAGAATTGCAATAGCTGAAGGGGAACTGTGCTCGCCCGAGAAGTTTGCCGTGTCATCCTGAGCGAGGCGCTCTTTGTCTCGCGAAGGATCTGGGCGCGCCCCGCGAAGCGTCGCGGTTTTTGCGACGCCACAAGCGCGCGTTTGGCGCGCATCCTTATCGCATGGCCTCAATAAACGTAACCTTGTTGATCTCCTTCAGCGTCGTCATTCCCAGACGCACTTTGTCCAGCGCCGACTCGCGCAGGAAGCGCATACCCTCGTCGCGCGCCGCCCGCCGGATCTCCGACGTCGGCTTCTTGCCGAGAATCATCTCGCGGATGCGGTCGCTCAAATCCAGTA
>QIAL01000045.1 GCA_003225535.1 Acidobacteriota bacterium
GTATTCAGCGATCAGGTCGACGTCTTCTTCACTCATCACCTCGGTGATGATCGCCAGTCCAGTCTCCTCGCGCGCCTTGCGGAGGATCTTGAGTCCTTCCACGCCCAGTCCCTGGAAAGCGTAAGGAGAGGATCGCGGCTTATATGCCCCGCCACGCAGGACACGCGCGCCAGCCTTAGCCACCGCCTCGGCCGTTTGTAGCAATTGCGTCTCGGACTCCACGGCGCAGGGCCCTGCCATGACAATGAAGTCGCTGCCGCCGATATCGATATTGCGGACCCGGACTACACTGCGACAACACTCGCCGGTCTTTGCGACGAGATCGAAGCACGAGAATTGTCCATTCCACTTCGGGTTCATGAGTGCGGCCATTCTAGTAAGCCGGGAATCCGCGATCACTAATAAGAAACTGCTAGAACACGCGAAAACAGCGGGCTTTCCGCGAAATACTCAATCCTTCACCGGAGCTAAGTTCTTTCTAATAAGGAGGAAGGGAGTACTTTGTGATTTGAATCACGCACCAGTGAGACGGCACGCACACTTCTGTGTGTAACTGCGACAACGCGTTAAGAGTTAAGAAAGGAGAGCTCTCTGGCTACGTGCTCGTGGCCTCGAGGTGGAAGACTTCGCAGCGACGTACCGCAGCCTGCCGATCGCGCGCACCGAGTTTGCGCATGATGTTATGGACGTGGTTTTTGACCGTTTGCTCCGAGATGTTCAATTGGCTGGCGATCTCTTTGTTGGTGAGACCCTCGCGCAGCAGCGTCATCAATTGCTGTTCCCTGCGACTGAGCCCGAGTTCTGCGCCCCAGGCGATGGAAGACACAGTGCCTGGATTTCGTTTTTCTTCGCGAAAACGCGCAGAAGCGCTTCCCCGGCAAAAGACGATTCTCTGCGAGGACGAAAACGTCCACGCTCGCCCGCGAACTCATAATAAACCTCGGCGGATCGCGGGTAGCACGGTCGCTCCCCCTAAGCGCCGTTGCTCAGATTTCCCATAAGGACGCAGTTACGGTAAGAAAGTTGGCGAAAAACTAAATAAATTTCACAAAGGCCACATATCGGCTGACTCGGTGGTACTAATGCGAATGATTCCCTTGCGAAACGTCACACTCGATCCACGGCCATTGAAATCCGGATAGCCAGTGTCGCATCGACTTCGGGTGCAGTGGCTTTGTCAGGTGTTGTGGTCAGACGCCGGAGTTGGTCGAGTCTCTGCTAAAAAAGATCGAGACTCCAGTCAAACCCGCGATAGAAGAACGCGGATGCGTGATCACGAATCGCTTTCCCGTGTTTCGTTGAGGTAACAATGCCCCAGTTTGGCCCGTCCGACGAATCGGCTAAGAGTTTCACCCGACTCGGAACTCGTCGAATCACCCATCTCTAGTCTTTTTTCGAAGTATGCCGATCAATATTGTACCGGATACGTTAACCGCGTCTCTGTGGCGGCCATCCAACATTTGCGCTCTTCTGGTAGGGCGTTAAAGGAGGGGCCTATGAACAACACTGACTTCATCCACAGCCAGAACCGGCCGGACGCAACATCACTATGTGAGCACTGCCTGGGAACCGTTGAGCATGAGCCCTGGTGTGTGATCCGCGATCCCAAGGTGCAGTATGCGTATGCAATCGTCAACGACCCTTGCGCTCTAACTTACAGGGATTCGCTCATCCTGCACTCGCTGGGGGTTACCTGGCGCGACCGAGCACGGTAGAGAGACGGACCTCCGGAACATTCGTCTAGAGGAAATCCGGCGCGCTGGCTGAGAGAAGCTCGCTGCGCTAGCGGAAGGTGTAGCAGTAACCTCTCCCGACAACATACGCAGTCATCACGGTTTAGTTTCGACTAACACCAGCCCCTGCGACGGGATTCTCAGCGTCACCGACGCATTCTTCACTTCATGCATCTCCGGAGGAGAAAGTTTTGTCGCAGCACGGAGTTTCTCGATCTGCTGCTTCGTCGGATATCGCGGAGAGCCCATGGCTTCATACACTTTGTGAACATCGCCATGATCTGGATCAAGATGCGTCACCTGCACGCTCGACACGCGGGCATGCGCAAACCGCAACTCTACCTCTTTCTCCGGTCCCCGCGCCCCCGGATCAACCATGTTCCACACAGCAATCGCCAAAGTCCCGTCCTTACGCCGGGTAACCAGGACGTCATCCGAGGAAGCGGCGAGCCTTTGCTCGCCAAGCTGGTGCAGCAGCAGAAACGCATTGAACGCTGGTTTGGGAACGCCATCTTCTGCGATCAAGCCATAACCGCCATAGAATGGCTGCTTCACCACACCCTGCTCCTCGAATACGTCGGAGAAGGTCCAGTAGGACATCTCGTTCACCAGGCCGTCGCATTGCCGGATGGTATCCGCGAGCCATGGCCCCATGTAGGGCGCATCTGTGACGTCCGGCTCGTTCGCGTAGCTGGCATTGAACTCGGACCAGATCAGCGGCAGCGTCGGCAACGCAGACGACTTAATCTGATCGTGAACTTTGCCGACCGCGCGACACACCATGCGATTGCGCGGAATCTGCTCGTGTGTGCCGAACACGTCTTCCGCCTTGTCGTTCCCGTAGACGTGCGAGGAAACAAAATCCACAGGGATCTTGTTGTCGGCGCAGTGCTTTATGAACGCGTCCGCCCATGCTGCCTGCGCGGTAGCAGGTCCGCCAACCCGCAATCTGGGACTCACCTCTTTTAGATCGTGCGCCGTGTGATCGTACAGCTCGAAGTAGGTCGCCTGATGCGGCTCGCCCGCCCAGAAATCGATATTTGGCTCGTTCCACACCTCGAAATACCACTGCGACACTTCGTCGATTCCATAGCGCTCGACGAGGTGCTTGGCGAACTGCGTGATCATCTCGTCCCACTTGGGATAATCCGCGGGAGGAGAAACGTTCTGCTTGTACCAGAACGCGTGCAGCGCATCCTTGTTCGAGGCCAACTTTTTAGGCATAAAGCTCAGCTCGAGGAAAGGACGCACTCCATTCGCCAGCAGGCCGTCGTAAATCTGATCCACATAAGAAAAGTTGAGAACGGGATTGCCCTGTGTATCTTCGTCGTAGACTCCGACCTCGTCATGAAAAATGGCGTGGAAGCGGATGTACTCCATACCCGTGACCTTCTTGACGTCGCGCAGGTCCTGCCGGTAACTCTCGCGCAGCGAAAGAATCGCGCGCCCCGAGCCGAACATGTGCTCCCAGAAATGTGGAAGAGCATGGGCCTCGGCTGCGCCATCGACGGTCACCGTTTCCTTCGTCGCCTGAGCAGCTGCGGGAATCAAGTAGAGAGAAAGACTTAAAGACAACAGTAGAGATGAAAGGAGTCGTCTGGTCATCAGAGCCTTGTCTAGCGCGGTATCAAGCGTGAGGAAATGAAGATAAAGAATGCGGCTTGTCTCGACGGCCTACCGCGCTCCAAAAAGATTCGGGCGGCGACGTCGCAGCATCGCCGCCCCTGTAAAGATAGCACTT
>QIAL01000046.1 GCA_003225535.1 Acidobacteriota bacterium
ATACGCGCCGGATTCAGTTTTCCCGACGCCATGTCGAGCGCGCCGGAACAATGCGCCATCATCTGCGCTACATCCATTTTCCCCCACTGGCGTTGAGCCCCGGGTTGCAGGCTGTCGATCCGCCCGATTACCTCGTCGATGGTCTCTTGCTCGAATAAGTTCTTCATACGACCGTCCTGGAGAGCACTCTGAATCGCCCAGAATCATACCACTCCACGGGATCTCTGCTCGCGCAAGGCAAGAGTACAATGACCGCGGCTTTGGAATGACGATCCTGCCTCTCGAAAGCAGTACGCTGCGCCGACCAGACCTGCAGTCTCGTCCGACAGACGATCCCCGGATGAATCGTGTCCTTTTTCTGCTTGGGCTCTCGGTGCTGATCAACTACATCGACCGCAGCAATCTGTCGATCGCCGCGCCGCTGATCAAAGATGAATTGAACATTTCCGGATCGCAATTGGGCACGCTGCTGGCGGGATTCTTTTACACCTACACTTTGTTGCAGATTCCCGCCGGTTGGCTCGTGGACCGCTTCGACGCTAAGTGGGTCTTCGGGTTGGGCTTTTTCATTTGGTCCGTATCCACCGCAGTTACGGGACTAGTTCACGGGTTTGTCGCACTGCTCATCGCCCGCGTCGTCCTCGGTATAGGAGAATCTGTTGCATTTCCCGCGTATGGCAAAATTATTGGCACCCATTTTCAAGAGAGTCGCCGCGGATTTGCGAATGCGGTCGTAATTACAGGTTTGGCCCTGGGCCCTGCGCTGGGAATGCTAATCGGAGGCAATGTCGTCGACAGATTTGGGTGGAGGCCATTTTTTCTCGTCCTGGGCATGGCCGCGTTATTGTGGCTTCCGCCCTGGTGGGCCTGGATGCCGCGATCGATCCCGCACCCGAAGCGAACCCCTAAGGGGAGCACAGGAGTGATCGAAATCCTGAAGCAGCGTTCTGCATGGGGAACGTGTCTGTGCCAGTTCAGCTTCAACTATGCATCTTACTTTCTGGTTACCTGGCTGCCTTTCTTGTGTATCTCTTGTTCGCGGCATCGGCGGCCATTTTTGGAAAGCTGTCGGACCGCTGGGTCACAGCGGGCGCGTCTCCCACCACCGTCCGTAAATCGCTGGCCACCGCTGGAAACGTCGGCATGGGCGCATTTTTAGCGTTGTCAGGAATTGCGCCCGATGGCCTGCTCGTCCCAGCTCTGGCGTTGGCCGGAACATTCATGGGAGTGTCGTCCTGCAATATCTGGGCAATGACTCAGACCCTGGCCGGACGCGAAGTGGTGGGCCGTTGGACAGGAGTGCAGAACTTCGTGGGGAATTTCGCAGGCATCGTGGCGCCGATGCTCACGGGATTTCTGCTGGACCGCACGGGACATTTCTACTGGGCCTTCTTCATCACGACCGCAGTAGTATGGTTGGGCGCCATCAGTTGGGTGTTCATCGTGGGTCCAATCGAACCAGTCGAATGGACTCCACATCCGAAGGTCGCGTAATACACTGCTTTCATGCAGAAGGAAATCGAGATCAAGTTTCGCGTGGAGAATCTGCGGGCTCTTGCCCGTAAGCTGCGGGCGGCGGGTTTCCGCCTGAAAACGCCGCGAACGCACGAGATGAATACGCTGTATGACTTGCCCGGCGGGGTGTTGCGCCGCAGGAAGGAACTGCTGCGACTCCGGGAATATGGCTCGTCCTGGACCTTAACCCACAAGAGCGGAAGTAAAGTCGGCCGTCACAGCAGTCGGAGAGAATTGGAAACGAGAGTCAGCGACGGCAAGAAGATGGACGCGATCCTGCACGCATTGGGGTATTCACCGTCGTTCCGCTATGAGAAGTCTCGGGCCGAGTGGGCTGATGGCCAGGGACAGGTTGTGGTCGATCACACTCCGATCGGAGACTTTTGTGAGATCGAAGGCAGGCCGCGATGGATCGACTCGACGGCGAAGAAGTTAGGAGTCTCGCCGGAAGAATACATCACTAAGAATTACGCAACGCTGTTCGCAGAGTGGAAAGAATCGACCAAAGGCACTGCCCAAGAAATGACGTTCAGGGCTCTGAAGAAGTAATTCGAGGGTGCCGCACCCTTGTCCCTGCGGTTTTTTGCAGGGACAGGGTGGGGATTTTGACTTTGCGCGCGTGGCGGGGATTACAAAAGTCAAAAACCCCACCCTGTCGCCAAAACCGCGACAAGAGTGGGGCATCCTCTGGGTTCATCACAACTTAAGCGCCGTGGCACTTCTTGTATTTCTTGCCTGAACCGCAGGGACATGGGTCGTTGCGACCGACTTTTTCCTGGCCACGCACCACCTGCTGCACCTGTTGCGCCTCGCCGCCACCTGCCATCCGGGCCTGCTCCAACTCGCGGCGCTTGCGGCGCATGAAGGCTTCTTCGAGTTCATCCGCAGATGTCGAGACCATTCGCGGCGGACGGCGGCCATTGCCATCGCCACCATGCTGCGCCGGAACACCGGACTCCGGTCCCTGCCCCGTTGGTGAACTGGGTGGTGCGCTTGGAGCGGCCTCTGGCCGCTCCAGAATCTGCATCAGGTAGAGATACCGGACTGTGTCTTCCTGGAAGCGCTGCATCATCGCTTCGAACATCTCGAAGGATTCTTTCTTGTACTCGACCAGCGGATCGTGCTGCCCGTAACCGCGCAGCCCGATGCCTTCCTTCAGGTGATCCATGCTCAGCAAGTGATCTTTCCACTGCTGGTCGATCACGCTGAGCATGATCATGCGCTCGTGATGCCGCATGGCGTCCGGACCGATAAGCTTTTCCTTAGCGTCGTACCGCTCTTTCAGCTTGGCAAAGATCGCGTCGCCAAGCTCGCCCCGATTGAGTTGCTCGGCCTTGACGCCCTCAGCGATAAAGTCGACTCCAAAGCGGGTAAAGATTGCATCCTTCAAGCCCTTGATATTCCAGTCGGCAACGTGAGCCTTTTCGGGGCAGTACTCTTCGAGTTGCTCCGCAAGAATTGCCGCAACGTAATCTTCAAGGATGAGATCTTTCTGGTCAGTGCCCTCGAGCAGACGACGCCGCAAGCCGTAAACGGCCTCGCGCTGCTTGTTCATCACGTCGTCGTATTCGAGCAGGTGTTTGCGCGACTCGAAGTGCTGGGCTTCGACAGCCTTCTGTGCGGTCTCGATGCGGCGCGTGATCATCCTCGACTCGATCGGCACGCCCTCTTCCATGCCCAGGCGCTGCAGCAGGGTCGAGACCCACTCTTTCGCGAAGATGCGCATCAGGTCATCTTCAAGAGCGAGATAGAAACGCGAAGATCCGGGATCGCCCTGGCGTCCGGCGCGTCCCCGCAGCTGGTTATCGATGCGTCGGGACTCATGCCGCTCGGTGCCGAGAATGTGCAGTCCTCCGACGGCAATGACTTCTTCGTGCTCCACGTCGGTCTGCTTCTTGTATCGCTGGAAGGCGTCGGCCCACTTGTCGGTCGGAACCGTGTATTCGTTCCCGTTGTAATAGAAGACGGAAGTCTGTCCGTCTTCCTGCTGCGGGCCTTCAATCTTGCCCTGCGCTACTCGCAACTGCTGGGCAATCCCCTTCTTGACCATTTCCTGCTTGGCCATGAACTCAGGATTGCCGCCCAGCAGAATGTCTGTACCGCGGCCGGCCATGTTCGTTGCGATGGTTACTGCGCCTTTGCGTCCTGCCTGCGCGACGATCTCCGCTTCGCGCTCGTGGAATTTGGCGTTAAGCACCACGTGCTTGATGGCTTTCTTCTTCAGCAGTTCGGAAAGGCGCTCGGATTTTTCGACAGATGTGGTGCCGACCAGTACCGGCTGGCCCTTCGACGCGAGCTGCTGGATTTCGTCCGCCGCCGCAAAATACTTTTCTTTCTCGGTACGGTAGACGATATCTGCATTCTCGATACGTCGCATCTCCTTGTTCGTCGGGATGACGACGACTTCCAGCTTGTAGATCTTGTCGAACTCGGTGGCTTCCGTTTCGGCTGTACCGGTCATACCGGCCAGCTTCTTGAACATGCGGAAGTAATTCTGGAAGGTAATCGTAGCCAGCGTTTGATTTTCGCGCTCGATCTTGACGTTTTCCTTGGCCTCGATCGCCTGATGCAGGCCGTCAGACCAGCGACGGCCTGGCATCATGCGTCCAGTGAACTCATCGACGATGATTACCTCACCGTCTTTAATCACGTATTCCACGTCGCGGCGATAGAGCGCGTGGGCCTTAATCGCGGTCTCAACGTGATGCTTTGTACCCCAGTTTTCCGGATCGGCGATGTTGCCAATCCCAAGCAGCTTTTCGACCTTCTCCCAACCCACGTCGGACACCGTGATGTTGCGGTGCTTCTCATCGATTACAAAGTCGCCGGTGAGGATTTTTCTTTGCGGATCGTCGCCCACTCGCGCAAGCTCGTTGATCAACTCGTCCCGCTGCTCTGGTGCAATTTTTTCGGCCTCGAGTTGCTGGCGCAATTCGTCGGGACTCAACTCCTCGCCACGCACCAGCTTCGGGATGATTCGGTTGACAATGTAGTACTTGTCAGTGGATTCCTCGCTTGCGCCCGAGATGATGAGCGGCGTACGGGCCTCGTCAATCAGGATCGAGTCGACTTCGTCAACGATGGCATAGTTGTGCCCGCGCTGCACGCAATCCCTGATGTCGAACTTCATGTTGTCGCGGAGATAGTCGAAGCCGAACTCGTTGTTAGTCCCGTAGGTAACGTCCGCTGCATAAGCAGCGCGGCGCTCTTCATCATCGAGGTCGTGCACGATAACGCCGACTGTCAGTCCCAGGAAGCGATACAGCCTTCCCATCCATTCGGAGTCGCGCTTCGCCAGGTAGTCGTTGACGGTAACAACGTGTACGCCCCGACCGCTCAGCGCGTTGAGGTATACCGGAAGGGTGGCGACCAGCGTCTTACCTTCGCCAGTCTTCATTTCTGAAATCGTGCCTTGGTGCAGCACCATGCCGCCAATCAACTGCACGTCAAAATGCCGCATGTTGAGCACGCGGCGTCCGGCTTCGCGGACTACGGCGAACGCTTCGACCAGAATCTCGTTCAGCACTTCCTGCAGCGCTTCGTACTGCTCCTTTTCCGTCCGCTTGATGCGGTCAAAATCGTCTTCGTCATCTTCCGCAGCTGCCGTTGCGCCACTTCCCGCCGGAGGATTCCCGTTGCTCCCTCCCAGCCGATTCAGCCGTTCCTGGATGCGCTTCCGGAATTCGTCCGTCTTGGCGCGCAATTCGGCGTCCGAGAGTTTCTGCATCTCGGGTTCGAGCGCGTTGATGGCCTGTACATTGGGCCTCAGCGCCTTGATGACGCGCTCGTTCTTCGTCCCAAAAACCTTGCCTAGCAGTTTGTTGATCAACCGGAAGTCCTTCAGAGGGCAGAGTGCGCCCGAATACTATCTCTAGAAGCCTAGCACATTAGATGCACCAGAGTTCCAGTGGGACTTTCGAGGCACCCCGCCATATAATGCTACCCAGGACAAAGGGGGCTCCATGACTCGACGCCTCTGCTCGCTACTCGTTCCGCTTCTCCTCCTCATCTCCGCGGCCAACGGAAAAGACAAGCATAAGTCGACGCTTCCGGAATACGTTTTGCGGGCACAAACCGTGCGGGTGGTCATTGATCCCAACGCCGGTGAACCTCTCGATCAGCCGCAGGCCAACGCCCTCGCTCGCGACAATGTAGAAAAGGCGCTGATGGAATGGGGACGTTTTCGGCTGCTGCTCGACGGCGGGGAATCTGACCTCGTGATCGTGATCCGGACCGGCGATGGCAGAATGTCGCGGCCCACCATGAGGGGTGGACCGATAGACCAGCGTCCGGGCATCGGACAGTCCACTGATAGCGACATACGCATTGGAGCGCAACAGGGGCAGCCGCCACCGCTAGGTGGACCTGGCAGTTATCCGCAAGACCAGCGACCGCGAATAGGCACCGAAATTGGGCCGAGCGAGGACTCGTTCGAGGTTTACCGCGGGGGGATGGATGATCCTCTCGACTCGCCGCCGGTCTGGCGTTACATCAAGAAGGACTGCCTGCGCCCGACCCCGCATGTCCCTGCGGTGGAAGAATTTCGTAAGGCTATGGCCGACGCCGAAAAGCCGAAGGTACCGAAGAACCCATAAGTCGGCCTCTGACGAATAACGTAGTCCGCAGAACACTGCGTTCGTGTGGCTTTTTCCTGTAATATTCCCCACGACCCATGCCCACGTTCTACGACCGTTTTCTGGAGTGCGCCCAGCGCTGGCCGAATAACGTCGCACTCGAACTCCAGCGTCACGACCACCTCGAAAGCTGCTCCTACGGTGAACTGCAAAGCTGGGCCCAGTCCATCGGGCGCTGGATCACTGAAAACAATTTCGCTCCCGGATCGCGGCTGGCGATCCTTGCCGACAACCACCCGCGATGGGTTGCGACTTATCTGGGCATCATCGCGTCGGGCTGCGTTGCGGTTCCACTGGACACGGCCTTGCACGACGACCAGGTCGTCAAACTTCTGAAAGACAGCGGAACTTCCGCGGTATTCGTAGATGTGAAGCATGTCTCGGTCACGCGGC
>QIAL01000047.1 GCA_003225535.1 Acidobacteriota bacterium
ACTTTCCTGGTGGCATTCAAAGAAGTGAGCGCGCACCTGCGCGGGCCGGAGGATTTCGAGTTCGTGACCTACCGGCTCATGCAGCAACTGAAAGAAGAAACCGTACTGCACGCGGAAGTGTACGTTGCTGTTGGAGTTTGCCTGTATCGGAAGCAGGATTTTGCCGCGATCTTTGAAGGGCTGGAGCGCGGGCGGGCGCGTGGGGCACGGGATTTCGGCATATCGTTGCTCTGGATTTTCGATGCCACTCGTCACTTTGGAGTGGAAGAGGCGCAGAAGGTGTTCGAACTCGCGGCTCGTTACAAGGACCGGCACGTGGTCGGCGTGGGCATTGGCGGCGATGAGGTGAAGGCTCCGCCGGAGTTGTTTCGCGGCGTGTACGCGTATGCCGAGGATCATGGGTTGCGGTTGACGGCGCATGCGGGCGAAACTGGGCCGGCGGAATCGATCTGGGGAGCGCTGAATCTGCATGCCGAGCGCATCGGGCACGGATTGAGCGCGGCGCAGGATCCGGATTTGATCGAGGAGCTCGCGTACCGTCAGATTCCGGTGGAGATTTGCGTGACCAGCAATCTGCGCACAGGGTGCTGCAAGACAGCGGCGGAGCATCCGGTGAAAAACTATTTCGACCAGGGCATGATGGTCACGCTAAATTCAGATGATCCGGCGCTGTTTGGAACGTCGCTGGCGCGGGAGTATCAGTTCGCGCAAGAAACATACGGGTTTACCGACGAGCATCTGCGAGAGCTGGCGCGGAATTCGTTTGAAGCATCGTTCTTGCCGGCGGAGAAGAAGTTAGAGCTGTTGAGCTTGTTCGACGCGGCCGCGGCGCGGTAATTCCCCACGGAGAATTTGCATGGCGGTTCAACCAATCCTGCAGCTTGGCAACCCGGTTCTACGGCAACGGTGTGTGCCCGTCGCGGACCCGGCGTCGCCCGAAGTGCGGGATCTGGTTCGTGATCTGGCAGATACGCTCGCGCACTGGCGCTCGGAAACGGGCTATGGGCGTGGGATTGCGGCTCCGCAGATCGGCGTGTTGCAGCGCGTGGTCTTCTTGAAGCTTCCCGGCGCTGAGCCTTGGCCGTTGATTAATCCGGAAATTGTCGAACGTGGTAAAGAGAAAATTGTTGTATGGGACGCTTGCCTGAGTTTTCTCTCGATCTTCATGCAGGTGGAGCGGCATCGCGAGATCACGGTGCGGTATCAGAAGCTGGATGGACACGTTGCCGAGGTCGAGGCCAGCGAAAAGAGCAATCTTTCCGAGTTGCTGCAGCATGAGATCGATCATCTCGACGGGATTCTCGCGATTGACCGCGTGATCGATGTGAAGACGATCGTGACCAGGGAAGAATTCGAGAAGAGGTATCGGGACGCGAGCCCGTATGCGGTTCAAGTCGTTGGTCGTTAGTCGTTGGTCGTTGGCTATATCAACCACGGTCGGTTTCGCTAACGACTGACGACTAACGACCAACGACGTCTCCACTGAAGCCGTACCCTGCTCATCCGTATTTATGCTTCATATCGGCATTGTCGCTTGCAGTACCGAGGGAGCAGCCCTCTGCTATCGCACGATCTCGCTCGAAGGCGCGCAGATGATTGGGAGGCATGATCATCCGGAAGTTTCGCTGCATTCGTTTTCGCTCGCGAAATACATGAAGAGGATCGACGCGAACGACTGGGCCGGAGTGGCGGAACTGATGCTCCAGTCTGCCGAGAAGCTGGCAAAAGCGGGGGCGGATTTTCTGATCTGCCCGGACAATACGATTCATCAGGCGTTTGATCTGGTGGAGCACCGGTCGCCGCGGCCTTGGCTGCACATTGCGCGCGAAGTGGCTGCCGAGGCGAAGCAGCGCGGTCATCGGCGGCTGGCGGTGCTGGGGACGAGGTATTTGATGGAAGGGTCCGTGTATCGCGAAGCGTTGAAGGCGGCGGGGATTGAGCATCGCGTGCCGGCAGCGGAGCAGCGCGAGCGCATCAATCACATTATTTTTGATGAGCTGGTGAATGGGCAGTTTCTGCCGCGGTCGCTCGCGTATTACATTGAGGTCATTCGAGAGTTGAAGGATGAGGGGTGCGATGCCGTCGTGCTCGGGTGCACGGAGATTCCTCTGCTGGTGATGCCGGAGGATTCGCCGCTGCCTTCGCTGGACTCGACGCGGTTGCTGGCGCGGGCGGCGGTGCGGAAGGCGGTTGAGGGGTGAGATTCTTCGAACCAGTCACAGTTGGTTTCGAAATTTAGGTAGTCAAATTCCCCACCCTGTCGCAAAGAACGCGACAAAGATGGGGCACCCGCTTGATGGAATTTGATGGGAGAACGTCAGAAACTCAAATTTCGCTGGCTGCGTGGGGCTTATGCTATCGTGCGGCTTGCGCCGGATGCTTTCGTTCCCGAATGGGCTACGAAGGGTGAGTTCACATCGATCACACGCACCGCGGACGAGCTTTCGATTGTTTGCCTGGCTGATCTTCTGCCTCGAGAAGTTGATGCACAACATCACTGGATTTGCTTGAAGCTCGAGGGGCCGTTTCCGTTCTCGCAAACCGGCGTCCTGCTTTCGTTCATTGAGCCGCTGTCGTCGAATGGCATTCCGATCTTCGCGATCTCGACGTATGACACGGATTACGTTTTGATCCAGGAAGAATTCGCTGGAATGTCGCTGGACAGTCTGCAACAAGCGGGACACGAGCTTTTGAGTGGGACATAAGCGGGAGCTGGAGTCTCGGCGACAATCGAAAACCCTAAAACGCAGAGGACGTAGAGATCGCAGAGAGAACCTTGGAGTTCTGCGATCGATTGGATAACTCATTTTCCCATCCAACCCCTGGAATTGACCGAACGCTGTGACGGCGCACCGCATCAGCCGCGCTTGTGATGTAATAACTAGTTAACCACTACATGGCCTCTTTACTCACAACACTTCGACGCAACGCCAAGGCCCTGCACCGCAATCCGATGCGGCGCTGCAACCTGGCGTGTACCTACTGTAACGAGTTCGACGATTTTTCGAAGCCGGTGCCGATCGAGGAGATGTACCGGCGCATCGACAAGTTGGGCGCATTGGGAACGTCCGTCGTGACGATTTCGGGTGGCGAGCCGCTGATGCATCCGGAGCTCGATGACGTGATCCGCCGCATTCGCGCCAATGGCATGGTCGCGGGACTGATCACGAACGGATATCTGCTGGTGGCGGAGCGCATACAGCGGTTGAATCGCGCGGGACTCGAGTGGTTGCAGATTTCCATCGACAACGTGAATCCCGATGAGGTGTCGAAGAAGAGCCTGAAGGTGCTCGACAAGAAGCTCCAATTGCTCGCGGAGCACGCTGATTTTCACGTGAATATCAATTCGGTGGTGGGCAGCGGGATTTCGCATCCGCAGGACGCGCTGGTGATTGGGAAGCGCGCCGTGGAACTCGGGTTCACTTCCACCATCGGCATCATTCACGATGGCGGCGGGCAGCTGCAGCCGCTGGGCGAAGAGGAACGGCGCATCTATCACGAGATGCAGGCGCTCGAAAAGAGCAGCTTCACGCGTGTGAACAAGTTCCAGGACAATATCGCCAAGGGGCTGCCGAATGATTGGCGTTGCCGCGCAGGGGCGCGGTATCTGTATATCTGCGAAAACGGGCTGGTGCATTACTGCTCGCAGCAGCGCGGGTATCCGGGAAGTCCGCTGGAAGAGTACACACGCGATGATCTGCGGCGCGAGTATCTTACGGAAAAAAGTTGTGCGCCGCATTGCACGGTGTCGTGCGTGCATCAGGTGTCGATCTTCGATTCGTGGCGCGCGCCGCAGACGCCAGCGACGCCGATTCCTGCGACAGTTTCCGCAAGCGAGCTCGTTCAGATCAAGTAAGCGATCCCACCTCGAAGGCTGAAAAAAGCCCCACCTCTGGCAAAGTCGGCCAGAAGTGGGGCACCCTTTTATTTGGCCCTTTCAAAACTACTTAGGAGATGAAGTCACTAGTGCTTCGGTTGCGCTGAGGGTGGCAGGATGCCGTTCAGGCGCAGGTACATCGCCGCGGCGCCGTAGTGGTCGGCCCAGCCGCTGGCTAAGCCGAAGGCGCCCATGGCGCGGGGGAAATGGCGGCCTCCGAAGAGTTCCACGTCGTCGCCTAACTTCGAATCGTCCATCTTCCCAAGCGCTTCGTTGCAGAAGGCGAAAGACGCCTTCGTCGCGGCCACGAGTTGATCTTTGGAATCGGTTTCTTTCGGCTCGTCGACCTTTGGAGCAGGTACATCAGCGACCTTGGAACACAGCGTGTTGTTGGAGCCGACGATGTGGACCACCAGGTGTGCGAAGGTCATCTGGTCCGGGGTGGGCTTGTAGGAGAATTTGTCGGCGGGCATGGCTTCCACTGCGCCTACGATGTTGTTTTGCGAGCGCTGCATCAGCACGCGCAGGGAACTGGAAACGGGATCTTTGGTTGGCGCGGCAGCAGGTGTCTTTGCGGCTGGGGCTGCGGACTGGGCGGATGAGAAGGTCGCAACCACGAGAAGACAGACGACTAGAGCTGGTTTCACGGAAAGCCTCCTGAGGGATTCAAGGATATAACGGCCGGGGTCCGGAGGTCATCTCCAGGAACCCTTCACCACAGAGGACACGCGAAATCGTGTAGCGCGCGAAAGCGCGCAATGACGCTGCATCGGCGCGAGGAATATGCCGCGACGCCACAGGCGGCTGCCACGCTCGCTTCGCTCGCGGGGCGGACGAAGGCGTCCGTCCCTACACAAGCTATTGAAGACTTCGCGCTCGTGGCACAATGTCGCGATGTCCGCCATACTGCCTTCGCCTGCTTTTCTTTACGGAACTGCCTGGAAAGAAGACCGCACTGCGAGCCTTACTGAGTTGGCTCTGCGCAACGGGTTTCGCGGGATTGATACGGCCAACCAGCGCCGCCACTACTTTGAGGCTGGCGTTGGAGAAGGTCTGGCTGCGGCTTATCGATTGGGAATCGTGACGCGTTCCGAGTTGTTTCTGCAGACGAAGTACACCTACCCGCGCGGGCAGGATCATCGGCTGCCTTACGATCCGGCGGCGCTGCTGGCCGTGCAGGTCGCGCAGTCTCTGGCGAGTTCTCTGAAACATCTCGGAACGGATTACGTCGACAGCTTCGTGCTGCACGGGCCTGAGTCTGGGTATGGATGGAGTGAGGCCGATGCTGAGGTATGGGACGCGATGCGGAGACAGCGGGATGCGGGGAGCACGCGACTGCTCGGCGTCAGTAACGTTTCCTTGAAGCACCTGGAAGACATGGACGCTGCGCAGGCGGAGATGCCGGCATTCGTCCAGAACCGCTGCTTTGCCCGCTTCGGCTGGGATCGTGACGTGAGGGCTTTCTGTAAGGAGCGAAATATTGTCTATCAGGGATTCTCGCTACTGACCGCCAACCAGGAAGTGTTGCAGCATCCGCCGTTCATAGATCTCGCGAAAAAGCTGGACGCGACTCCGGCGCAAGTGGCCTTCGCGTTTGCGCGCGCGGTGGGGATGCTGCCTCTGACGGGCACCTCCAGTGCCGAGCACATGAAGCAAGACCTCGACAGCTTGCAGATCACTCTTCCCACGGAGGTCGTGCGTGCTATTGAGTCGATAGCGGGGTAGTTGGTGCCAGGACTAATGACCTCACACTCAGAAAGAAGCGTGGCGAGATCAGCCCGTTCTACGCGCCGACAGCAGATCAAGAATCTCTCTCAGCCCCTGCCGGATATGCTGGATCTCCGGTGCAGCCTGCGTGGGGAATGGAATTGCAGTCTGCGTCTTGTCTGACTTTGTCTCTGCGCGCAATTGCTGGCGGGCGCCGGAAATCGTGAATCCCTGCTCGTACAGCAGCTGCTTGATGCGCAGCACGCTCTCGACATCGCGCTTGCGGTACATGCGCTGTCCGGTGCTGCTCTTGACTGGCCTCAGTTGAGGAAACTCGGACTCCCAGAAGCGCAATAGAGCTTGTCCGGAATAAGGATTTCATCCGCTGCATGCTTTCCGGTGCTTTTCTTCCTCGCTGTCATGCCGAATCGCGCGGCAAAGGCCGCGTCTTCCGCCTATTGTGACACAGGTCGGGCGAAGAGTCGCACAATTTCGCGGCACTCAAGGGCAGGTGAGCGTGGCGTATCCGGATACCTTGAACTGAGATCCCCCGTCGGGATTCATGGAAATCATCGGAGAGGCACCGGCCAGGATGTACCCGGATCCGTGCGTTGTGGCGCTGCACTGCGCCATGCCGTTCTGGTCGACGGTGGCAAACGGCGCGACGTTGCCGACACAGGCGGTTGGAGTCGCATTGGGCGCACTCGTCAACTCGCCCACACACCACGTCACATCTTTGTTGGTAAGCGTTACCGGCGATGGCGGCTTGCTGAACGTGCCGGTAGCTGTGAATTGCGCCTGGCTAGTGGCTGCAGGAGGATTGATTTTTACACTCTGGAGTTTACGGCCGCTGCCGCAACTCAAGGTCGCCAGAGAAAGAAGCACGAGAGGCCCGACTGAGATCGAACGAAGCCCGGTCACAATGCACCTCCAAACGAAGAGTTTTATGCCGGTGGGATGAATGTCTACTCGGGGCAAGTTGCCCGTAACGATGTTAATTCTACGTCCGCCGTCCGTGCCGCGGCTTTCAGCGCTAGCGCTTTCAACGGAAAAGCCTCTTAAGAGGTGCTTCTCTCAAGAGGCCAGTGAAAAATCGTGGTGTAGGCGAGATATCTTCTCGCTTCCGGTTAGTGTTTCTTCTTTTTTGCCTTCTTCTTCGTTGCCATTGAAGGAGCCTCCGTGAGCGATTTTCCCTTGCAAGGGTTTACGACTTGGGCCCTTATCCTGAAAGACCAACCCTACTCATAGTATGGGAAGGTCCTATAACACAAGATATTGCGGCAGTATTAATAAAGAGAATTGGGTCTTGGACCCTTAGGTCTTAGGAATTGTGGAGAAGGGATGTCGATGGCAAAACCCAAAACCTATCGCTGCCTTGGTGTGCAACGAACTTCTGCTATCGATTACACTGCGCCTAATGCGGCGCGATCCGATCGAGCTCGAAATTTTCAAGAACCTGTATCACTCGATTGCCGAGGAGATGGGTGCGGCGTTGCGGCGAACCGCCTTCTCTCCCAATATCAAAGAGCGGCGCGACTATTCCTGCGCTGTATTTGACAGTGACGGACACGTCATTGCGATGGGCGATCACATGCCGGTGCACCTCGGATCGATGCCGATGTCTGTGCAGGCTGCGATTGATGCGGGACCGATGCTGCCGGGCGACGTGGTGATGCTGAACGATCCTTTCCGCGGCGGCACGCACTTGCCGGACATAACACTGGTCGCGCCGGTCTATGTGAAATCGCGCAGGCGAAGCGTCCGCCGCCACACGAATCCTGATTTCTACGTTGCTTCGCGGGCACATCACGCGGATGTGGGCGGGGCCTATCCCGGATCGATGGGCCTGTGCCGCGAGATCTACCAGGAAGGAGTGCGCATTCCTCCGGTCAAACTGATGCGGGAAGGCGTCACCGACCGCGATGTTCTTGCGATGCTGCTGAATAACGTACGCACACCGGAGGAACGTGAGGGCGACCTGGGCGCACAGATTGCCGCTTGCCACACCGGCGCCGAAAGACTTCGCGAAGTCTGCGCGCGCTACGGCACGGAACGGGCGAAGCAAGCGGCGGAGGGTCTTCTCGAGTATGCCGAGGAGTTGATGCGTGCTTTCCTGCAGCGGGTGCCGGCCGGGGAGTATCGGGCGGAGGATTATCTGGATGGGGATGGGATCGTGGAGCACCCGGTGAGGATTGCCGTTGCCATCAAGGTTCATGGATCTGGCAGGGAGCGGCGGCAGGATGCCGCCGCCACAGCCGGCGGGGACGCCGGCGCTACTCTCGTCACGATCGACTTCACGGGCAGCGATCCGCAGGTTGAGGGCAGCGTGAATGCGGTCGAAGCCATTACCTATTCGGCGTGCTTCTACGTTTTTCGTTGTTTACTTACGGAAGACGTGCCCGCGGCTGCCGGATTGATGCGGCCGATTCGGGTCATTGCTCCACAGGGGACGATTGTGAATGCGCGGCCGCCCGCGGCCGTCGCAGGCGGGAACGTCGAGACCTCGCAGCGCATTGTTGATGTGCTTCTTCGCGCGCTGGCACAGGCAGTTCCCGATCGCGTTCCGGCGGCCGCGTCGGGAACCATGAACAATCTCACCATCGGCGGCATCGATCCGCGCACGGGGGAACCGTTTACCTACTACGAAACGATTGCTGGAGGCATGGGCGCGCGGCCTGGCAAGCCTGGCGTCTCGGGCGTGCACACGCATATGACGAATTCGCTGAACACGCCGGCCGAGGCGCTGGAGTACGCGTATCCGCTGCGCGTGCGCTCCTATTCGTTGCGGTCCGGCAGTGGTGGCGAGGGAAAGTTCCACGGTGGCGAGGGGATAATCCGCGAGATCGAGGTGCTCACGGATTGTGAGGTGACACTGCTTGCCGACCGCCGATCGCGCGGTCCGTGGGGGCTAAACGGTGGAGCGGACGGCGCAGCGGGAAAAACTACTATCGTGCGGCGGAATGGGTCGCTGGAATCGATGCCCGGAAAGTTCAGCACTCGGATGTTCAACGGCGAGCGCGTTCGGATCGAGACTCCGGGCGGAGGTGGATGGGGAGCGGCTTAAGACGGAGTTTCTGCAACCGGAGGCTGCTCATGGAATCGAATCTGAGTTATTCGCCACTTTGCGTCCGGGAGGTGTAATTGTCATGAGCGATGCAGCGACTCACTATCTGGAAGAAGCGCGCCGCCAGCTGCGCGGGCACAAGCGCATGGGCGAAGCTGCGATGAGCCAACTTCGCGACGAAGACTTTTTCGCCACACTCGATCCCGAGGCCAACTCGGTCGCAATCCTCGTCAAGCATCTGGCGGGCAATATGCGGTCGCGCTTCACTGACTTTCTGGCCAGCGATGGCGAGAAGCCGGACCGCTTCCGCGACCGCGAATTTGAAATCGGCCCTGCGACTACACGCGGCGAAGTCATGACCTGGTGGGAGGAAGGATGGGCGTGCGTTTTCGGGGCGCTTGATCCGCTCAAGCCGGAAGACGTGATGCGCACTGTAACGATTCGCGGCGAGCCGCACACGGTGCTGCAGGCGGTCAACCGCCAGATCGCGCACTACGCCCAGCACATCGGACAAATCGTATTGCTGGCCAAGCATCTGCGCTCGAGCGAATGGAAGACGCTGAGCATTCCGAGAGGGAAATCGGAGGAGTTCAATCAGAGGAAATCTGTGTCGACCGGGAAGTTCGAGCGAGGCGTACTTCGAGAAAAATAGGCGGGAGAAATAACAGTTGAGAGTTACCTTCCGGGCCCGAAGTAGCGGTAATGACCCGTGATCTTCCAGTTAAACAGAACATCTTCCATCTTCGGACCTTCGCCGATATTGTGCACGACCATGTAGCGCCCGCTCCAGCGTGATTTCTGATCCACCACAATCCCGATGTGCGGCACACCGCCGCCAAGATCCCACGTCACTAGATCGCCGGGCGCGTAATCGGCTGCCTTAGCCGTAATCGGCAGGGATTCTCCCTTGCGTTGAAAGAACACCATCAGGTTCGGCACGCGGCGGTGATCGATGTTCGAATCCGGATGTGCCAGCAGCCAGCGGCGCTTGTTCGGATAAGCGGTGAAATTCTGCACCATGTCTTCATGAACTTCCTGTTGCAGATCGACTCCGACGGCCCGGTAGGATCGGATGATTTCATCGGTGCAGACACCAGTATCGGCCGGCACATCTCCGCCGGGATAAGGAATGCGAACGTAGGCCGAGACGTAACGCACAGGATGGTGCGTACGCTCAATCGCTGCGGCGACCAGCCGGGACGTAAATTCCTGACGCGAACCATGAACGGCCTGCGACATCGCATGCCCGGCACCGTAAGTCAGAAACGCGAAAGCCACGATCGACCGCAGATTCGCTGTGACGGATTTCACCCGGTCATTGTAACGGCAAGCCGCCACAAATTCGCTCAGCCGAAGGTGTCATGGCTTTTGCGCGTCGCCGTTCCTGGGCTCGGCCTGCTCGGACTTCGGCCATAGGGGAGAGGCCAGTTCCATTCGCCAGACTGGACCGCCCAGAAATGACAACGTCTCTGACTTGACGAAGGTCGGAGCTTCTCCGCCAATGATCCACACGTGCGCGTCCGGCGGCTGTTTGCCGAGCAATGGCGCCACGAGGCCGGCGAGTCCGCCGATCTCAATCTTGATCACGTAATGCAGCGCCTCGCGGCGTGATCCGGCGATGGTGAACGGATCCTTTCCTTGCGCGCTGATCGAGAGTTTCACGACGCGCGGCTTGGGAGCGGCCACCACCATCGACAACTGCGGAGGTTGATCCTCTGGGCCGAGGTTCTTCAGCACCGTCAGGACCAGACCATTGGCAAGCTCGGGAGGCAGCTTGAGACGTTCACTTTCAGTCTTTTCTTCCCCTTTGTCGTTCATATATTGAACCGTGACCTGCCCGGTTGACGTCACGATCGACACCTCGGTTGGATGCGGGAATGCGGGTCCCTTCTGAACCAGGTGATAGTTAATCAGGTGGAAGTTCTGACGTTGTGAAAAGACGGTGGTTTCATCCTGCAGGGATCCATCGCTGAAATGGAACACAAGGCGAGTCGTAACCTTGTTGCCGCGCGCGACCTCAATGAGATCGCCGACTGCAATCTGTTTCCCGTCAAGGGTGCTGAGCACGAGAAAGCCGTGGGTGAGGCCTTCCTTGTAGCGGACCGGAACATTGGAGGCGGCGGGCAGCACGCCGGTGAGAACCGAGTTTACAGCAATCAGGCACGCGAGAAATCGGAGAGTCATCGAAGCGTTCGCCTTCCGTGGACGAGGCTTCGATGCACCCGCTGCCGGGAAGGCATACCTGGAGCGTTACTTTTTGCAATTGGTTGACAGTTTTCCGCGGATTGCAACGCCGTGAAACAAACCGCTCGGTCGGCTGGAGCAATGGCTACGGTGCTAGAATCATACGTTTTGTGTTATGACGTTTTCGCATCGAATAGAACGCATCGAATAGAAATAGATAGGCGGCAATCATGGCTGGGGCAACAAGAGGCGCAACAATGCTGGCGGTGGTCAAGCCAGAGGCGGCGCCGGGGGCTGATGTTCGGGAGGTAAAGATCCCCGGGTTCGGCCGCACAGATGTGCTCGTCAAGGTCAAAGTCGCGTCCATCTGCGGCACCGATCTTCATATCTATAACTGGGACCGCTGGGCGCAGAACCGCATTCATCCCCCGCTGATTCCGGGACACGAGTTCTGTGGCGAAGTCGTTGCCTTCGGCGACGAGGTCACCAGCGTGAAGGAAGGCGACTTCGTATCTGCCGAGATGCACGTTGCCTGCGGCAAGTGCCTGCAGTGCCGCACCGGCGAAGCTCATATATGCCAGAACGTGAAGATCATCGGCGTCGACGCCAATGGGGCCTTCGCCGAGTACGTGGTGATTCCCGAGTCGAACATCTGGAAACTGGATCCCGCCATTCCGCTGGAGTATGCCTCGATTCTTGATCCGCTGGGCAACGCCGTGCACACCGTTCTTGCGGGAGAGATTGCGGCGAAGACGGTCGCGGTCACCGGCTGCGGACCTATTGGACTCTTCTCGATTGCCGTAGCGAAGGCGGTCGGGGCGACCTCGGTCTTTGCGATTGAAGTCAACGAACACCGCGCCAAGATCGCCCGTGAGATGCAGGCCGACTACGTGCTTAACCCGGCCAAAGAAGATGTCAAGGCCATCGTGATGGAAAAGACCGGAGGACTCGGGGTCGATGTGGTGCTCGAGATGGCTGGGCACCCCGACTCGATTCGAACAGCCTTCGACATCGTGCGGCGCGGCGGACGCATCTCACTTCTTGGCCTCACGTCCAAACCGATTCAGCTGAACTTCTCGGAAGACATTATTTTCAAGGGCATCACCATTCAGGGGATCAACGGCCGGCGGATGTATCAGACCTGGTATCAGATGACGGCGCTGCTGAAGGCCGGGAAGCTGAATCTGCATCCGGTGATTACTGACCGCATCTCGATGAAAGACTTTGGCAAGGCGATGGAGCGGCTCAGGACCGGGGAAGCCAGCAAGATTCTGGTGTACCCGAATGGAGTGCGATAACTTCTTTGCCGCTGATTCACGCGGATCAACGCGGATCAGGACAATAAAAGTCACCGGATCCAACGCTTCGTTCTCTACACCACCGGCGGTACTAGATTTGACGGGAAGATTTCATCCGCGTTTATCCGCGCAATCCGCGGCAAAGAATTTCCAGAGGCGTCTATGACCACCGCAACCCGTACCAACCCGCTTTCTTACCTCACTGACCAACTCAACGAGCTTAAGTCCAAGGGCACGCACTTCAAGCTGCGCGTGCTTGACGACGAGCAGGCGCCGGTCTGCACGTTCGACGGGAAGAAGGTCATCAACCTTGCGTCGAACAATTACCTGGGGCTGACCACGCATCCCAAGCTGCGCGAGGCCGCTCTTGAGCAGAGCCGTCATCTGATACCAGGTCTGATACATCCGCCGGCCGTTGATCCCCTGAATGGTGATGCCCTTGAAAATAATGTCTTCCGAGAAGTTGCTGGGCAAGGACGACTTCATCATCTCCGACGCGCTCAACCACGCTTCCATCATTGACGGCGCTCGTCTTTCCAAAGCCAAGATTCTCGTATTCCGCCACAAAGACATGGCACACGCTGAAGAACAGCTTGCCAGCGTGAAGAACGAGCCTGGCAAGAAGCTGCTGATTACGGACGGCGTCTTCTCCATGGACGGCGACATCGGGCCACTGCCCGCGCTCTGCGATCTGGCCGAAAAGTACGGCGCGATCATGATGGTCGACGACGCGCACGCTTCCGGCGTCCTGGGCAGAAACGGCCGCGGTACCGTCGATCACTTCAAGATGCACGGCCGCGTGGACATTCAGGTCGGCACGCTCTCGAAGGCAATCGGCGCGCTCGGAGGATATGTCTGCGGCACGCGCGACCTGATCGACTTCCTCTATCACCGCGCACGCCCGTTTCTGTTTTCGACTTCGCATCCGCCATCAGTCGCGGCGACCTGCATCGCTGCTTTCGACCTGCTGGAACAAGAGCCGGAGCGCATGGAAAAACTCTGGGAGAACACGCACTTCTGGAAGAAAGAGCTCGGCCTGCTGGGCTTTGACATCGGCGGTAAGACCACGCCCGCAAGCGAGACACCGATCACGCCCATCATCATCGGTGACGGCAAACTCACCATGGACTTCTCGCAGGAGCTGTTTAAGGAAGGGGTACTAGGAACAGGGATCGCGTTTCCGACCGTGCCTGAGGGCAAAGCCCGCATCCGTACCATCATGACGGCGACTCACACGAAAGAAGAGTTAGAAAAGGCACTGGAAGTTCTGAAGACGGTCGGGAGGCGGATGGGAATTTTGACGAACTGAAGCGTCTCAGCTGGGCTGCGCTTCGCGCTCGCCTGACAGCCGAGGCGGCTGTCTCTACATCAGTTCCGACGTGGCTGGAGCTTACCTTTGCTCCTACTCTGGCACTACTTCAATCGCTGACACCGTTGCATATCGCGTTACCGGCACGAACTCCAGTAGCAGTTTGCCCTGGGCGTTGGGCTCCAGGCCCTTAATCTTGCGCACCAGCGGGTGGTTCTCTCCGACTTCATCGAGGATATTCAGCTTCGCCAGCACCGTCTTTCCGTTACAGAAGACGTTAAACACTCGCTCTGGCGGAGAACCGCTTCCATCACTCTGTGGAACTTCCGCACTTCCGGGCGCGGCGTGGTGTTCGATGAAGTGCAGGGTCACCGAGTACCTGCCGGGCGCAAGCGGGATGGCATACGAGAAGTGTCCCCAGCGCTCGGTTTCATAGAATTCAGGATCGTCGGTTCCCTGCGCGGACTCCTGGCTGCTGCTGATCTGTCCGCCCTTAAAGTACGCGTCCGGACTCCACCAGCGGCTGTCATTGGAATAGTACGGAACATCGCGGGCCACGATGCGGACCGGGCGAATCTGACCGCGCATCCCCGGCAGAATCTCGATGGCCGACAACATCGCGCTGCCATTTCTTCCCGCGAAGCTGAGATGCAGCTGGCCATCGCTGGCCGGGGAGATGTCGTGAAAGACCTTCACTTCGGCGGTGCGTTCGCCGCCCGCGTCGGCAAGAACGTCGAAATCGTGGAGCACAGGCTCGCCATTCACCGAGACGGTCATTGTGCGGCTGCCCTCGCCGCCTCCACCGGCATTCTCCGGGCCGTACTGAGCCTCCGCAAAGTGCAGGCGCAGTTCGTAAGTGCCCGGCTTCAGTGGGATGTTGTAGGTGAAATCTCCCAGCCGGCTGCTGCGGTAGATGATGGGATCCTGGGTACGCCAGATGTGCTGAACCGGGCTCTGCACCGCGCTTCCGCCAGAGAAGTAAGTATCCGGATTCCACAGCTTTCCTGCGTGATCGACATATTTACGGGTTGATCCGGCCAGGATATGGACTTCTTCTCCGACGGGAAGTCCGACTGCGGGTTCAGCAGGCTGCTGCGAATAAGAAGGAACGGGCGCCAGCTGTGTCTTATTTTTCTTGCCCACGAGAAACGCGGCTACCACCAGTCCGCACAACAAGAGGACAGCAGCACCCATCATCCAGTAGGGCTTTGAGCTCCTGCGCGACCTTTCCTCAGGAGGTGTAGGATTCTCGTGCTCAGTTGCCGCCGCCGTTGTCTCTTGTGCGACGCGCTGGAACATCGGCACATACTGCCCGACCGGAATCGTGATGTGGATCGGATGCGCGGCGCCGTCCCGGGCGTAATATTCACTTAACCGCTTGCGCAGCCGGTTGGCCTGGACGCGCACAATGGAGTCGGTATCCTGATCGAAGGAGTCCTGGCGATCGAAGACGTCGAGCGCCACGGAATACTCCTTAATCTGATCGGTTTCTCCCGCGAAGGTTTTCTCGCAAAGGTAAGATAGCAGGTGGCTTAGCGCCGGAGACCTCGCAAATACAGGCGAGTGCAATACGGCCTGCAATTCCGTCCGTTCTTCGTCCCAGGATGTCAACACCGCTGTGGTCGAAGGCACCTGAAACCTCCCTCAATCTGGACCTACGCGCCTTCTGCTTCTCTTATACGCCTGTCGGGGAATAACGGTTCTTTGCAAACGGTTAAGTAACCCCTGTAACCCTGCCCGTTTTCCCAGCCTGGGAAGCCTGTGGCATTTCACCTCATATTGCCCAAGTGCCTGCGTTCTCGGACCTTATTCGCCCATACGGGTGAAGCTCGTGCCACCTAACCTGCAGGTAGCGGATATGTAGCGGATATAGCGTTGTGGCACTCCGCAAATCGGGGCATAACTGATTCAGTCGCGGCGAGCAAGACGCCCGAACCTGGGCACCCGCGAGAAAGAGGCCAATATGCGGAACACCATACTGAAGATCATGATGCTGGCGCTGCTCGTGACTGTGTCGCGATACGGCACTGCCGCTCCCGTCCCCGAGCAGGGCACGATCAAAATGGATGCGATGACGGTTGCCGAACTGGAGAAGGCCGGTGACCAGGCGCGTTCGGCCAAGGATTACTCGCTGGCGGTCGACTATTTCAAGGCAGGACTGCGCAAGGATCCGAAGAACGCCGTCCTCTACAACAAGATGGGTCTGGCGGAATTGAGGAAGGATAATCTCGCCGCCGCGCGCGTCAACTTTGCGCGAGCCGTAAAGCAGAACTCCAAGTACGCGGAAGCCGTCAACAACATTGGCGCCGTGTATTACATGCAGAAGAACTACGGTTCGGCGGCGAAGTACTTCAAGAAGGCCGTAGCTCTGAGTGAGACCGACGCGACGTTCCATGTAAATCTTGGTGCGGCATGGTTCAGCCAGAAGAAGATGGAGCGGGCCATCGCGGAGTACATGCGTGCCATGGAGATCGACCCTGACGCCCTCCGGCACGACTCGCGGACCGGCATTTCAGCGCAGATCTCGAGCCCCGAGGAGCGTGCGCAATACTCCTATCTGTTGGCGAAAGCGTATGCCAAGCGCGGCGACATCGAAGGGTGCCTGCAATGCCTGAAGCGCGCCAAGGAAGACGGCTACCGCAACCTGGCCAACGTCTATAAAGACGAGGAGTTCAGCCGTATGCGCGACAACCCGAGAC
>QIAL01000311.1 GCA_003225535.1 Acidobacteriota bacterium
AGTCCTGCGCGGGCGAGCAATTCAAGGGAAATGGACTCCGAACGAAATCATCGGCCATCTCACCGATAGCGAATGGGTTTATGGATATCGCCTCAGGTTGATCCTTTGCGAGGACGAGCCAGCTATTCTGGGCTTCAGGCAGGATGCTTGGGTAGCCTCCCTGCGCCACAATGAACACGAGCCGTCCGAACTTGTCGGAATATTTCGGACGCTGCGCGTACTCAATTTGTCTGTGTGGATACGAATGTCACCAGAAGACCTGCAACGCAGCGGGCAGCACAATGAGCGTGGCGCGGAGTCCTTGGCCGTGATGGTACGATTGCTGGCCGGTCACGACCTTTCCCACCTGCATCAGATCAGTCGTTATATTCAAGCTCTTGAGTCGCGGGGCTAGTGCTGCCGCGGCTGCATGCCGTCGAGTCGCCCACTTGGAGTGCATTGGGACGTGTAGTCGCCTATGCTGAGCTGGCCACAGCGGCGTTGCCGAGACTGCTCCCTCCTGACCGGAACCTCCTTGTCGTCGACCTTCTCGGTGGCGATCCAGGTCGCATCGCGCGTCTTCCGAATCTTCTGCGCAACTCGAGCGATCGCGTCGTCCCAGGAGATCTCCTCCCAGTGGTCGCTGCCCGGCGGACGGTAGCGCGGTGTTGTAAGCCGGTTCAGCGAGGCATGGGTCGCGAACATGGAAATGCCCTTGACGCACAGCGATCCGCGATTCACGATGTGGTCGTAGTCGCCTTCCATCGAAATCAACTTGCCTTCGCGTACGGCCGCGATCATGCCGCACCCTCACGAGCAGAAGTTACACGAGGTCGTGAACTCGCTTACAGTTGCGAGCTTTAATTTTTGAGTGGCGGCCCTCACCGTAGGCAAATCGAGAAGGCCATCGAGCGCGAGTCCAACGCTGACTCCTGCGGCCGTCCTCATCCAGTCTCGGCGGTTGACTCCTGTCAGGCCGTTTGTCGCCGGATGACCTTCCATCTGACTCTGGGCCTCACTCTTGACTTCCCTGATTGCCGGTCCTGTCTATAGATACGGTACGGCCTCCCTTTTGACGGAGCAAAACAGTCGAGTGCTTAATTACCTCGTTCTAAGTCTCCACGCTCGATCCCCTTTGTGGCCACATACTTGCGCGTGATGCTAGTCGGTGGCTGACCGCGTCCGAAACTGACAGTTTTGCCAGTGTGGTTCTCCATCGCGAGCCACTTACACTCCCTTCATTCCAGATGGTGTGGTTCCGTGGTCTATGAATGACACAAGCAAACGGCCGGCATGGTTCCTGCTAACTCAACACTGGCTGAGTCTGCTGGGCGTGGCCTTGGTCGCGACTGCTTTGATCTCCTGGCTCTTTGTGCTGCCACAGCAGATTCGTGGCCATGTGGATAATCCCTACGTCGGGATTGTGGTCTTTCTCTTTATTCCAGCAATTTTCTTCACTGGGTTGCTGCTGATTCCGGTCGGTGTGCACTTGAGCAAGCGCCAGATTCGCGGAGGTCTGGCCGAAGCGACCTTCGATCGCAAGTCGGCGGTGCAGCGCGTCGCCTGGTTTTTCGGCGTCACAACTCTCTTCAATATTCTGATTGGAACCCAAGTCACCTATCGAGCCGTCGAGCACATGGAGACACCACAATTCTGTGGAGGGACCTGTCACACGATGAACCCGGAACTAGCCGCCTATCAGAATTCGCCTCACTCCCGGGTCGAATGCGTCGAGTGTCACGTGGCGCCAGGTGCAACCGGTTGGATCACTAGCAAGGCAAGCGGAATTCGTCAGCTCATCGAGACGGTGTTCAATACCTATCCAAGACCAATTCCTTCTGCTCTGGAAAGTAATCGTCTTGTACCCGCGAGAGAAACCTGCGAGAACTGCCATTGGCCGCAACAATTCGGTGGAGTGCGTCTGCGCGTATTCAGCAAGTATGCCGACGACGAAGCAAACACACGATCGGAAACCGTTCTTCTGATGTTGGTGGGTGGAGACCGGATCTCCGGAATTCACGGCGCGCACTTTGGTCCAGGAGTTCACATCCGCTTTGCGGCGGCCGACGCGAAGCGCCAGACCATTCCGTGGGTTGAATACAAGAACACGGATACGGGAGGTGTCCGAACCTTCGTCAGTCCCGAAGCGCCGCCGGATTCGGCCAAGGCACTTTCGAAATTCGATATGGAATGCGTGGACTGTCATAACCGTCCGACCCATACGTTCGAGTTGCCAGAACGAGCGTTGGACAAAGCGCTTGCCCTTGGTCAACTCCCTGTGACTTTACCCTACGTCAAGAAAAAAGGTTTGGAGTTACTGAAGGCAAACTACGCGACAAGCGCGGAAGCGACGGCGAACTTGCCGACCGGGCTAGTTAGTTTTTATCAGCAGAACTACCCCGACCTATACGCAAATCGCTCCAAAGACATTCATGAGGCTGGCCGAGCAGTGCTTGCGATCTACAACCGCAATGTTTTCCCGGACCTGAAGGTTTCATGGGGCACATATCCGAATAACCTGGGCCACATGGATTTTCCAGGATGCTTTCGTTGTCATGACGGCTCGCACACATCTAGTGAGGGAAAGACGATCACTCAGGACTGCAACACTTGCCATGAACCCCTCGCAATGGATGAAACGTCACCGGAAATCTTGAAAACACTCGGCATCGCAGAGCGGATCTCGAAAATACAGAAACAGTAACTATGAGGATCGACGAATGACGGCATGTTATGCAAAGTCTATTAATTAACAAAAAGGGAGCTTACCTATGAGCTGCAAGTTCGTGATTAATGTAGCTACGGTTGTACTAGTTGGGTGTTTGGTTTCTTGGGGGGCGGATGATGGAGCGGCCCTGTACAAGACGAAGTGTGCGGGCTGCCACGGTGCCACTGGTGACGGCAAACCCGCGATAAAAGCCCCAGCACTCAAGGGAACAAAACTGGAAGTAAATCAAGTCGTGGAGCACATCACCAAGGGCGAGTCAGGGAGCAAAGCGCCGCACAACAAGGGCATTTCTGGACTCGACGACGAGAAGGCAAAGGCGATTGCTGAGTACGTCAAGACTCTCAAGTAGTTTGAACATTAATCCGAGTTGCCTGGCATGGGTTACTGCAGTTTACAGCGGTGCCAAATGGAACTCGCAAGGGCCAGTCATCAAACGAGAGGTTCGGATGTGAAGACGAGAATAGTGTCGAAACAACTCCGGGAGTCGGCTTCGCCCACGATCTTGTTGTTGCTGTTGATTCAACCAATCCTTGTTGCCAGCCAGCAGGAGAAGAACGCCACTCCGTCCGAGAAAGGGACAGGGCAATACGTTGGTGTTAATACCTGCAAGACCTGCCACGAGGACCTGTACAACAAGAACTTCGAAAACACTCCACACTTCAAGACCACCCTCCAGGACGGATATGGCTGCGAATCCTGTCACGGCCCAGGAGCCGCCCACGTGGAAGGCGGCGGGGATGTGACCAAGATTATTAGTTTCAAGTCGATGTCAAAGAAGGACGCCAACGCGCGTTGCTTGAGTTGCCACGGCGAAAAGCACCAGCAGCGGCACTTCTCGGCATCGGCACACGCGAGCAACGATGTTGGATGCCTGGACTGCCACTCGCCGCATCATGCCAAGGAACCCGAGCATTTACTTGTACGGTCGCAGCCCAAGCTCTGTTACGGGTGTCATACAGCTGCCAAAGCCGACTTCGCTAAGCCGTATCATCATCGAGTCGACGAAGGTCTCATCCAATGCAGCGACTGCCACAACGTCCATGGCACGACCACCATTCATCAAGTGCGTGCCCTGCCTACCGGGGACGCGATTTGTGGCAAATGCCATGCTGACAAGCAAGGACCGTTCGTCTATGAGCACGTACCGGTCAAGACTGAGGGCTGCAGCAGTTGTCACACGCCCCACGGTTCAACCAACCCGCGCTATCTGCGAGTGAGCCAGGTAAACCTGTTGTGCCTGCAATGTCATTCATTCCCGGCACAAGGTCCCGCAGGACCTTCCCATAACCAGGCCACCAAATACCAGGCGTGCACGATGTGTCACGCAGCGATCCATGGTTCCAACGCGAGCAACGTGTTTTTCAGATGAAGAGGCAGAGCATGATTGCAAACTGGCTCCGGTTACAGCTGATTTTACTGATCGTGGTCCTCTTCAATTTCTCAGGTGCAGCTCAAACTGCCGGCAGCGGGACCAGCCAAGCTCCGGCAACGCCTGAAGCTGTGGAACGCGGCGGCTATGTAGTTCACCAGTCCGTGGAAATAGGCTATCGCGTATCGGACCTGACTGGCAGCGAGCAAATGTACAACTCCCTCGTCAATCTGCGCAGCGGGCCAAGGTTTCTTGAACAGAGTCTGTCGATGCAATCCCAGACGCACGACAGCCTATTCTTCGATAATCTCTTCATAAACAGTTTTGGGTGGGGAGGTGATCCCAATAACGGATTGCGCGCCCGCGTAGATAAAAACAATTGGTACGACTTCCGGGCAAATTTCCGCCGCGATCAAACGGATTTCGACTATAACCTTCTCGCTAATCCTCTTAACCCACCCACCTCGAGTCCGAGCATACCCGTTACGTTTTCACCCCACAACTTTGCAACACGCCGTCGGATGAGCGACTTCGACCTGACCCTTTTGCCGCAGTCGACCGTTGACTTTCGAATCGGGTATTCGCGCAATAACATGACAGGGCCATCGTACTCCAGCGTCCATGAGGGCACCGACGCATTGCTGTACCAGGCGTGGAATACCACTCTCAACTCCTACCGTGTCGGAGCCGATGTTAAGCTATTGCCCCGCACCGTGATCAGTTATGACCAGTTCCTTGACTACTACAAGGGAGACACAACCTGGCAGTTGGCTCCGTTTGCCCAGGCTCTTTTGCCGGGAGCGCCAGGCACCGTAGAACTGGGCCTGCCTGTAGACACGTCCAATAAGAACCCCTGCGTCATCAATTCGCCGGCAACCAGTCTGATAGATTCCACCGGAACGCTGACGAACACCGCCTGCAATGCGTACTTCAACTACAACCGCTCGAATCGTATTCGCACATCCACGCCGACCGAGCGCCTGAGTCTGCACAGTACTTACTTCCAACGACTCGAATTGACCGCATCATATGCTTACAGCTCGGCCGATATGAACGCTCCTCTAAATGAATCGTTTAATGGACTCATCCAGCGCTCGAGCATCCGGCAGGAAACAGTCACGGGCCCCGGTCAAGCGACTCGCATCTCGAATGTTGCCGATTTCAGCGCCACTGTGCACTTATCAGAGCACTTCCGATTCGTCGATACCTTCCGCTTCTGGAGCTACCGAATCCCCGAGCGCTTCAATTCAATCGAAACCGACTCGACATGCACCGATACGACGACCTGCTCCTTGCTCACGCCACTCAGCGCTACCACGCAGAGCGTGACTAACACCGCGGACCAGTTGTCATTCAACCAGAGTTGGAAGAGGAACCAGGTGGATTTCGTCTGGGATGCGTCGAAGCACTTTGGAGGGCGCATCGGCTTCCGTTATGGTGACAAAGTGTTTCATCATGTCCTTGACTTCACGACCGGAGACGAGGACCGGATTGTCGTACACGAATACACCCCCCTGATCGCATTCTGGGCAAAGCCTGCGCCGGGCCTGCGCTTCAATTTCGACTGGGAGCACACCAACAACGACAACGCGATCGTGCGCATCGGAACCCGCAAGGAAACCCGTTATCGAATCCAGAGCAACTACACGCCAAAGCCCTGGGCGGTGATCGCCGCTTCGATCAATGTTTGGGAGGCCTCGAACGGCGACGCCTTAACGGATTATCGTGGTCACAATCGCAACTATGGATTCACGGCGAACCTTACACCACGCGAGAGGTTCGGATTCGACTTCGCTTACAACTACAACGACACCATGCAGAATGCTTTCATTTGTTTTAACGACTCCGACACTTCACTTCCTCTTGTAGCCAACGCAGGCAATTGCACTATCAATGGCTACAACGACACCAAAAATCCATTGCTCACCGACGGGCGCTATACGAATAGCACGCACTACGGCATGGCTTCGGTAATGTTTAAGCCGCAAACTCGCGTCACCGCACAGGTAGGGTACGGTATCACTAGCACCGACGGTCGAACGCCGCAGTTCAACACCCTGCAACCGCTCGGTTCACTGCAATACAACTACTACCAACCGCTTGCCAATATCGCAGTCGACCTTGGCCACAACCTCACCGCAAAGGCGGCGTGGAACTACTACCAATTCGGGGAAGGATCTTTTGTAGGACCTACTAATCCCCGCTATTTCCACGCCAATAATGCGACATTTTCTCTGCGGTGGGCTTTCTGAATGAGAGGGCATGAACCTAGCAGGATTTCCGGCTTGATCACTTTGTCGCCAAGAATTCGAACATTAGTCCTTTGATTTGTCCTGCGCTACTGAAACTACTGAGGTGCGACGACAGTTCTTAATCAATAGACCTGAACTTGCCCGACCATTTTCGCCGGAAGAAACTAAAGACCCGCTCATTGTCCACGGCTATGCACTTGGCGTGCTGCGATCCAGGTTTGCGGGCTTGCTGGTCCATGATCTATTGAGAGCAACAAACGCAAGGTATCGGCGTCCTCGCAGGAACCTAATGAGATGATTTTAAATCCGTGGAGGGCCGCCAACTCCCAGGTGCCCTAACCAGTCATGCTGTGAATGTGCCGAACGAGAATTGAGACGACGACCGGACGGCCAAAACGTGGCCGACCCCACAACCCGCCCCTTTTACCCAAATCTTTACCGCCGTGTAACCTTTCTGTGAAGAAACACGCGTAAGCTGATCGGCACATTCGAAAACCCAGTTTGTTTGTCCCGGCACGGCCGGCCTGAAGGAACCGCAAATTCTTTATGAAAACTCTCACACTGGCTGCTCTGATTTCTACTCTCGCTCTGTGTCCTGCACTCCGGGCTCAGTCGTCTTCTCCGACCAGCAACGAATTCCCTCTGTTCGTAAAAGTCCAACTCGATAGTTCTGTGAAACTGTCGTCCCTGAAGGCTGGCGAGTCCGTAGAAGGCAACTTGACGCGGGATGTCTATTCTCCGGAAAACCGGGTGTTCGCTTCAGGTAGCCACATCCGTTTGACGGTGAGTCGAGTTGAGCGCAAACGTAAGACATCCAGCGAGAAATGGCCGTGGATCGCCAAGATCTTTCTCCCTCACCACGAGAATTTTCCCGTTTTCAATGACGCGGCGATCTCCATGCCTGACGGAACGAAAAGCGCGATACAGGCTTCATTGCTTTCCTCCAATCGCATGAAGGAAGTCAGAGTGCCGCCGTCTCGCGATCGCGGACAGAAGTCGGAAAATACCGCTTCGATCGACGCCAACCCTACCGAGACAGGATCAGAGAGGAAGACCTCGGCGCCACACGGTCCGGTGCTCTACCTCGAGGCATATCGAACCAGCATTGAGCCCCTCGAGAGCTCCGGTTGGGTGAACGCTGGCTCGTCTGGTTCCTCGATAGTGCCGGCGGGAACGGTTTGCAGAGTTCTGCTGTTGGAAGACGTTAGCGCCTCAAAAAACCACGTCGGCGATGAGATCCATGCACGTCTGCTTGAGCCGATTTTGTCCGATTCGCAGGTTGTTATTCCCGCTGGCAGCGTTTTTGGGGGCCGGGTGATGAAAGCGACACGTCCGCGAATACCAAGCCGGGCAGGCTCTCTCACGATTGCCTTCGATTCCGTCCGACTGCCGGAGGGTCACCGCATTCCAGTCTCCGCATCTCTTGCATCCGTCCACGTGAACGTGGGATCTCCCCTCAAAATGGACCGCGAGGGACGCCTTCACGGTTCCAGACCAGGTGCAATCTGGTTCTTAATCAATGGCGGAGTTGCGGGTGGTATCGCAAAGGAAGTCGATGATGGGGCGCAGTTGATCGTGGAAGCGATTATCTCGACTGCCACGGATGCGTCTACCGCTGGAACTGCTCGCATCGCGGGATCCGTCGTCTCGGCGGTTTTTATGCTTACTCGGAAGGGCCACGATGTCGTGCTTCCGAACCATACAGAGATGGCCATAACACTCAATCGCCCTTTGACGTTCTCTGCGCAGACGGCAAGAGCACTTTCAGTCACAGGCCAGGCAGGCCCCGACAACTGAAATGGTTCGGGCGGGAAACTCAACCGCGCCGCAGCAGGTGGCGCCACTGCTTGCGTCAGCCACAAAGTTGCTCCGGGTGGGGCGACCAGCCGAAGCGATCGCGCCGTTGCGCGATGCAGCGCTGCTCGAACCGTTCAATCCCACCATCCAGCACGATCTCGGCCTCGCCTGCCTCGAGGTCGGACGCATACCGGATGCCATCGCGGCATTGCAGCGGGCCGTCACTGTCAACCCGCGCTATAGCGATGCATATTTCCGCCTCGGAATCGCTTTGGAGAAGCAGGGCGACATCGGCGGGGCCATCGTTGCGTACGATCGCGCCACTCAGCTGCTCCCTTCCCTGACCGAGGCGTGGTTCCGCGCTGGCGCTCTGGTCTACGAACTGGGACATCGCAACGAGGCGATCGGTTGTTTCCGCCGCGCGGCGGCGACCGGAGGTAAGACCAGCTTCGGCCGCCTTGCCAAGGCGCGGGCGTTTCTGGCCGAGGATCGCAATCAGGAAGCCGAACAGGTGCTACGACAGACGCTGGCGCTCGATCCGAGGAACGCTATGGCGCATGATCTGCTGGGCAATCTGCTATCTGAGTTTGGCCGTTTCGACGAGGCCCGCGAATGCTTCGAATACGCGATCGCGATCGCACCGCTGCTGGCGGGCAGCTACTACGATCTGGTGCGGTGTCGGCCCGTCACGAGCGATGACGACGGTCTGCTTCAACGAATGGAAGCTGCCTTGGCCACCCCGGGGCTCGAAGCGGCGCAACGCCACCGGCTTCACCTCGCGATCGGCAAGGCGGCGGATGATCTTGGCGACTACGCCTTGGCCATGCGCCATTTCGACGCCGCTGACACCGTGCGCCGGGGCTCTGCGTCATTCGACTCGGCCGCGTTCTCCATCGAGATCGACCGTCTGATTGCCCGCTGCACACCAGAATTGATCGCGCGGGCCGCCGAACTCGGCAGCTGCGATGCGACCCCGGTGCTGATCCTCGGCATGCCGCGGTCCGGCACAACTCTCGTCGAGCAGATCGTCTCCATGCATCCCGAGGTCGGAGCCGGCGACGAGTTGCATTTCTGGAACGAGCGTGGAGCAGCGTGGCACCGCTCCGGCGCGGCCGGGAACGAGACAGGATTTCTCGCCCGGGCAGCGGCAGACTATCTCAGCGTGCTGCGTGCTATCGGACCGACGGCGGCGCGCGTGACGGACAAGATGCCGTTTAACTTCCTTTGGGCCGGGCTGATCCATCTGACATTCCCGCGCGCAATCATCATCCATTGCCGCCGTGCTGCAGTCGACACGGCCCTGTCGATCCATCAAACTCATTTCCATCCAAGCCTGGCGTTTCCGACCGGGGGTGCCGAATTGGTCGCGTATTTCCGCAGCTACCAGCGACTCGTCGACCATTGGCGAAGCGTGCTACCGGCCGATCGCTTCATCGAAGTCGATTACGAGGACCTGACCCGCGAGCCCGAACCAGTCATCCGGCGGATTATCGCGGCCTGCGGCCTGGCGTGGCACCCCGCGTGCCTGCGCCCCGAATCCAATCCGCGGGCTGTGAGGACCCCCTGCAAGTGGCAGACCAGGCAGCCGATCTATCGCACCTCCGTCGCGCGCTGGAAACGCTACGAACCATGGCTGGGCCCCCTGCGCGCGCTCGTCGACAACGCCTCGGAACCGAGGGCGAGTATCGCCCGGTTGTGATTGGCTCAAGCAGCCCACCTCACCGGGAAAGTCCTGACGCGGAGGAACATGAATGTAACTAGGATTTTCCACCAACTGAGCGTCGTTCCGGTTTAGCATGACCACCCAAGCGTCATCAATAGTCCAACGGTGTGTCTGGCAGAGATTCTGGCATGGAACGGAGCGACAAAAGCAACGGTTATGAAGACGTCGCCAAACTCTTTATGTCCGAAAGAGACTCTTTAACAGGTGTTTCAACTGTTCTCCAATGGAGCCGAACGCTTGTACGGGGCTCCTCAATTCTTGACCTCGGATGTGGGCATGGTGTGCCCATATCACGAGCTCTAATAGAAGACGGTTTCACAGTCTATGGCGTGGACGCCTCGGAAAGCTTGATGGAATCGTTCCGGAACCGCTTTCCTAGCGCTCATGCGGAATGTTCGGCTTTTGAGGATTCAGCATTTTTCCGACGTACGTTTGATGCCGTTGTGGCAGTGGGTTTGATGTTTTTGCTCCACCCCGATGCTCAATATCTGCTGATCCGTAAGGTGAAACAAGCATTAAACTCCGACGGCTATTTCCTCTTCACATCACCTGAAGAGGAGTGCACTTGGCAGGACATCCTGACTCACCGGGAGTCTGTCTCGTTGGGTGCGCAGCGCTACCGCGAGGTTTTAGAAGCTGAGGGTCTGATTCTCGTCGGCGAGATGTCAGACGAGGGAAATAATCACTACTACTCAGTCCGTAAACCCTGAGCCACCGTTGGCACAATGTAGCGATTACGCTGGATTGAAGGGTTTTGATGGTAGTAGGGGAATGATCGCCAGTGACAAGACGGCGTCCGACTGCACGCTCGGCTCTATTTCAGTAAAGATTGGATTTTGTTCTCCCAATCGTCCTTCTCCACCAGCCCCGTGTGAGATACGGCGATGCGCCCCCCTCGATCAATCAACAATGTCATGGGCATGCTCGTCAGGTTATATTGCTTTGCCAAGCTATCACTCCCAATTACAACTGGGTACTTCATAGCCGTGTGTCCGCCAGTCTCCGGGTCCTTGTCCAAAGCCAGAAAGGGCTTCACGGATTTCCATCCGTCCTCATCCATCGACACGCCAATGACGGCGAGACCACGATTCCTGTATTTGGCGTCAAATTCCATGTACCACGGGATTTCCGTTTTACATCCGCCGCACCATGTCGCCCAGAAATCGAGAAGAACAACCTTTCCCTTGTAGGTCGATAGATTGATGGTATTTCCCTTCGCATCTGTCAGGATGAAATTGGGTGCGGGTTTCCTCTGGCCCTCTGGAATGAGTGGCTCATGATTGCCTGGGTTGCCCTGTACCTGAGCGAATGCGTGCTGCAACGGTGCTGTCCCACCAAGCAGCAACGCAAACAATAGAGCCGGACCGACCAGTTGATTTAGCCTCATTAGTTCCTCCGCCCGCGATATTGTAATCCTTGGCGCCAGTCAACCCTGGCTGGGCCTCCTACGCGCTCTCGCAGACGACAGGTCAGAACCGGACGGCGGTATCACCGGATCGTGATTGGGGCTGAAGCAGCCCGCCTGACACAGAGACGAAGACAACGTCCACGAAACCGGCTCTAACCTGAGTTCTTTACAACTTTGGCAACACAATTCCCTTCTGCGCCTGGTACTTGCCTTTGCGGTCGGCGTAGCTGGTTTCGCAAATCTCGTCGGACTCGAAGAAGATGATCTGGCAGAGGCCCTCGTTGGCATAAATTCGTGCCGGAAGAGGCGTGGTGTTCGAGATTTCCAGCGTCACGAAGCCTTCCCACTCGGGCTCGAAAGGGGTCACGTTCACGATGATGCCGCAGCGGGCGTAGGTGCTTTTGCCTACGCAAATGGTGAGCACACTGCGCGGAATCTTGAAGTATTCGACCGAGCGCGCTAATGCAAAGGAATTCGGGGGAACGATACAGACGTCTGTCTGGATCGTGACGAACGAGCGCTCGTCAAAGTGCTTTGGGTCGACAATGGAGGAGTTGACGTTGGTGAAAATCTTGAACTCGTCGGCCACTCGCAAATCGTAGCCATACGAAGACAGCCCGTACGAAATCACGCCCTCCCGTACCTGCTTCTCGGAGAACGGGTTGATCATGTCGTGTTCCAGGGACATCTTGCGAATCCAGCGGTCGCTCTTCAGCATGAAACTCCCTTTGGGAAATTTAGCAATTGTGTAATTTGGTAATTGAGTCATTGAAAAAGCCGCTCGGGCACGTATGCCCGTCACAACTACTTCTTCAATGCGTCAATTTTGTTTGGGCTGGGGTTGCTTGTCAGTTTACGGGATAGATGCTCCGGTTGACAATCTCAGTTATCTTCCTTAGCATCAATAACTTGTAGCACGATTCTGACCCCTGCAGCCGGGAGCCCCGCGTGATTAAACTCGATATCATCAATGAAGTCGTGGCGAAAACGGGCATCACCAAGACCAAAGCCGAATTGGCGGTGGAAACTGTATTTGAAAGTATGAAGAAGGCGCTGGCCGCCGGCAATCGCATTGAACTGCGGGGATTCGGGGTCTTCAATGTGCGGCCACGCAAAACGGGGATTGGCCGTAATCCGCGCACTGGAGCCGAAGTTTCGATTCCGCCGGGAAGGGCAGTGCGGTTTAAGCCGGGGAAGGAACTGCAGTCGATCGACTAATGCCGTGCCTTCATGTCCGAACGCAAGTCCTGCACTAAATCCACTTGCCGCCGGGCTTCTCCGCACATCCTTTCTCTCGTAGTAGCATCAATAGTTAAGGCCCTTTGTCAGGGCTGAAGACTTGCATGTCGGAACCCAGCCTTTCCATTCCTTCTTCTACGTTCGATTATCACCAAGTATTGCCTGCGCCTGAGGGTCCGCCGCCGCGTCCGCGGTACTGGGTGCATGTCTTGCTGTTATTAGCGACCTGCTTCACGACACTTGTGGTGGGAGCGCGGTTGGAATTCAATTTTCTGCATAATCTGCCACCCTTCACTGCAGGGAACGAGCTATTGCCCTTTTTCCCCGTTGGCTGGGCGCTCGCGCAACCTTCGCGTTTGTTGCTTGGAGTCCCGTTCTCGGCGGCACTCTTGATCATCCTTCTGAGCCACGAGATGGGGCATTACCTGCTTTGCCGATATTACGGCGTGCGAGCAACTCTTCCGTTTTTCATCCCGGCACCGACTTTGATCGGGACTCTGGGTGCAGTAATTCGTATCAAGGCGCCGATTCGCTCTAGGACTGCACTATTTGACATCGGCGTAGGGGGCCCGATCGCTGGGTTTGTGATGGCTATAGCCTCGTTGGTTGTCGCCATCATGCTTTCGAAGCCGGTCGGCCGGGGCATGGCATCCTCAGATCTGCAACTGGGATATCCGGCGATCTTCCACATTGTCCAGAATGTGCTGCGGTACTTTGCCCCTAATCGCGCCGTTACGGTTTTACCCTTAAGCCGAGTGTATTTGCACCCGATCGCTGTGGCGGCCTGGGTCGGGATGTATGCGACTGCTTTGAACTTGCTGCCTAGTGGCCAACTTGACGGAGGACACATCGTTTACGCGTTGGCACCTCGGGCTCACCGTTTGATCTCGTGGACCACAGTGGGGGTATTGGTCGGTCTGGGAGCATTGTCTTATCGCGCAGACCATCAGAA
>QIAL01000048.1 GCA_003225535.1 Acidobacteriota bacterium
TTTCTGATTTTGGATGCTCTGAGCCTGCCGCCCGGATACGCGCGTCCGGAATCACGGCTGACGATTGTCGCCCGAATTGAGTCCCGTTACGGTCGGTAGCATCGTAAGAAAACAAACTTTATGGACCACAAAGCGGAGAAAGTGTTGATAGTGGAACCTGAGGATAGTCTCAGGGAAGACATCGTCGCAGCGCTGAGCGAGGCGGGCTATCGGGTCTCGACCGACTATCGGGAAGGGATGAAGGCGGTCCTTGCCTTCGAGCCCGATGTGGTTATCCTGGGTGCTGATCCGCCGCAGCTCGATTGCTGTGACCTTCTCTCCGAGATCAAGGGTTCCGAGCACACTCGGAACATCAGGGTAGTGATGGTATCTCCGGGCGGACCCGCCGAGCGCACTCGGGGGCTGGATCTCGGGGCCGACGATATCCTGTCACTGCCTTTCGACCCACAGGAATTGCGTTCGCGCGTGCGTTCGCAACTACGGAACAAGTCCATCGCGGACGAGTCTGAGGAGCGGTTCCACCTTGCCGAGTCGAATCGAAGCGCAACCCAGCAGGTGGTAACAGCAGTCAATGAGGAACGGCGGACGCTTCGCGTTGGCGGACTGGCGACCGCAGCGGTACTTGTCGTTGCTGCGCTGGCCTTTTTGTTCTCCTACCGTCGGACCCAGGAGCAGAATACCCGGGTTTATGCAGCCATCACTCGATTGCAGGCGGGCGTGCTGACCCAACAACAATTGATGGAGCGGTCGCGTCGTGCCCTTCAAGACCGCGATCACGGTCCATCTCCGGCGAGTGATCCGCAAAAACTCGAACTGCAAAAGAAGAGTGCAGACCTGAGATCCGAGATTGCGATCGACAAGACAGAAAACGCTAGTGCGTTGCAGATTCAATTAGCCGCGGTAGAAAACCGCCTCGCGAAGATCGAGACCGAAGGCAAGTTTGCCGAGAGAATCATCCAGGCCTATGAGCCCAGTGTTTGCCTCATCCATGTCGTGCTCGCTTTTCGCGAGCACACTACCGGCTCGAGACTGCGCTACGCAGGGGTAACAAGCAGCGGAGAGCCTGCCACCGACGAGCACAACAACCCGCTCGTCAGCCTCACCGGGAGTGGCCCCGAAGTGCACCTGGACGTTTTCGGCACGGGGTTTCTCGTCTCTGATACCGGACGAATTCTCACCAATCATCACGTAGCCGAGCCGTGGTGGGAGAATGACGATCTCAAGGAAATGCTCGATCAGGGTGTTGAGCCGGTGATTGCGGAGATGACAGCATATTTCCCTGGCGTTCCGAACGGCATTGCGGTAAACACCGAAAAGATCTCCCCTGCGGCAGACGTTGCTGTGGTGAAGGGGAATATTTCGGGGCTGAGAATCAAACAGATCATCCTCGCCGATAGCCGTCGGTCCGCAGTCAGCGGGGGGCCAGTCGTGCTCCTTGGGTATCCCACTGCCCTGGATGCGATTCTGGCTCGGGCTGGTACAGAAACGCTCCAATCCATCGCGACCGCATCCAAAGGTGATCCGAAGCAGGTGATGGAAGAACTCGCGCGCCGTAACCTGATTAGACCTACCACGACCCAGGGGCACATTGGCGCGGTACTGCCGGACAAGATTGTGTATGATGCCCAAACCACCTCCGGAGGCTCCGGCGGTCCGCTTTTCAACAACGAGGGCAAAGTCATAGGAATTAACTTTGCCATGGTCCGTGAATTCGGCGGCTCGAATTTCGCAATTCCCGTAGCCTATGGACAGTCAATGTTGAGACCGTAGGCCATCCCTGCTGGAAATCGATTCTTGCTATTCATGATCTGTTCGGTCTGTTAACTCTCATGCACGTGCCAGCCGGGTCATCACGGAAAGCTGTTACGCCCGGCCTTTTGTGAAAGTCCGAAATGTCCTCCAGCCGCGACGCCGAAACCTCGGATCGTGGAGAAAACTCCTTCCCATGGATCCGGTAATGGTCGAGTCCACGAGCTGCCCGATTGAATTCAATCGATAGAGTGAAGTCGGCGATTCGGGGAGGTCGGGGGTGTGAGTGTCCGGATAAATGCCACGACCGGTGGTTCGAGCGGTTCCAGACACCCATTTTGAACTCACACCGCGAAACTATCCGAGTTCCTAGAGTTCTTACCAGCGTTTGATGACAAAGGCGGTCTTGTCATCGATGCGGTCCTTTTCGCTAACCTGCTCCAGGTACTCGTCCTGCTTAACCGCGTATTCCAGAATCGCATTGCAAATCCCTTTTGCCGGCTCGTCTTTGCGCTCACGGATCACTTGTTCAATCTGGAGCCGGTTTCGTTCATCGCTGCCATCGTAAACCCCGTCTGTATAAAGGAAGAGGATGTCGCCGGGACTCATGAGTGTGATTTCCGCGATGTCCGAGGAGTTCATTTTCCGTGTCCTGCGCGCCATCGAAAGGTACTTGTTCCGGTCAGGATTGTCCTCGGGAATTTCCAGTCCGAGCGCAAGGAACTGCACCATGCGAGCCTTGTCGACCTCCATGAACCTTTCGTATTCTGCAGAGAATACCAAAGGTGGTGGGTGGCCGAAATTTACAAAACGAATGTATCCACCGGGACGTATCTCACCGTAGAGCATGGTCGCAATTTCGCGAGAATTGTCATTCTTGTCCAAACCCAAGGCGTTCCTCGCGGTGACCGACTGTGCGAGCCGAAGATTAATCTTCTCGAAGATATCGGGCGTTGTTGTTCCGTTTCGATCCAGCTCGGCAAGCATGAGTGCATGAAAAGTGTCGTGTACGGTT
>QIAL01000049.1 GCA_003225535.1 Acidobacteriota bacterium
CACGCGCGATGCGAGCGTCAATGTTGTAACGCTGCTGAAAGTTGATGTACTCAAAGAGATCGCCCCCTACGCTTCCGGCAGGAATGGAATTGCCATACATATCGATGCCGGCCAGTTGGGGAATCACACCCTCCACCGGCATCAATCTTTTGCGAAAGTACTCGTCAATGCTGGGTTCTACCGGCACCCCCATAATACGGACCCTGCGCTTCCTTTACCCTCGTGCATCCAAGAGTCGACTATCAGACACAATTGAATTATACGGAAGGCTTGCCCGTGGTCCAGGACCGCCGCCTGCAGTAGCAGTTTGATCTGGATCATTTGATTTGAATCCCCGACTATTTTGTCAGACTTGAACATGATGGCCAACGCAGCCAACCTAGGGAGATCCTTCTAGTGGCGAACATGGTCGCAGGGTCATCCCGGCAAACGATGCTTCCTCTGAACTGAAATCTTTTCAGAGAACTCGTACGAATCTCTCTCCGGTTCCTTGCTGTTGGCCGGGACGGTCCTAAACTCCCGTAGCACTTACCTCAGCCGCAGAGGCTCAATGCGTTTCAAGACATTTCATTTGGCGGGCATTTCGTTCGTCTCGGTGTTTCGAGTTCATCGACCCGAGGATGGATGGAGAGCTACGTTGTTACGAAATCCAAAATACAAGCCTTTTTCCTTGACATCGCGCGCCGAAGACTTTATGGTGCACCGCAAGTCTGCGAGAGGGATTATCCCGGGGGCAACGGATTCTCAGTTCCGTTAGAAATCCTGATCGCTGCTTCCCTTTGAAAAGTGACTGAATTGCGCCAGCGAGAGGTTGGCGAATGCTTTAGTGCGGTTGAAGAACGGCGTCCGAAAAAGAAATCGAGAAATGAGGCGAGAATGATGCTTTACCGTGTCTTCATCCTTTGTTTGTTCCTGCTCGCACTGTCTCGAGTTGAGGCGCAGAATTCAGACTGCAAAACGGCGTCTTCGAAAACTCAAGGTGAAATCACGGCATCTTCGGGAGATCAGAGTAAAAGTAAGATGAAAATTGAAAACATCAAGCCCAGCTCAGCCTCCCCAGCTCAAACGATCGCGATTACCGGGAGCGGATTTGGTGACTCCGGAACGGTTTGTATCGGCGAAACAAAAGCCAATTTCACCTCATGGGGAGATACTCTAATTCTGACTATTGTGCCGGATGGACTAGCAAGTGGAGTAGCCAAGGTTGTGGTGAAACACAGTGAAAGTGACAAAGTTGAGTATCAAAAATTCGAAGTCAAAGAGCCCACCTACGACAAAAGCGCCTTCGAAGTGATGACCGGTGTTGGTGCATCCTTTATGCCGGTCGAGAGTACGAGTTACAAGGCCGATGCTACTAACAATGCGCTATCGCAAACGAACGTGGGACGAAAGCATCTAGAACTACTCCTTGGTGGAGGATTTATCCTACCTTGGGGAAAATACCCATGGAACGTAACAGATCCAGACTATAAGAACTTTCATCCTTTTGAGACCTTCTTGAGTCTACGGTTTGCTCCAGGGTCCGACCAGACCTTCACCGGATTTGTGGTTGGTGGCGGATTCAGAGTTCACAAGTATTTTTCGTTGTTGGTGGGATATTCGCTGACGCCGATCGATGAACCGTCAGCCGGATTTCGGCGCGCCGCTAGTCAGGTCGTAGCTACCAATCCCACCATATTTCCGTACAACCAGTACAATGCGAATGATCTGGCGAATAATAAGGTTGGCGCTTTTGACGGCTTTCCACTGTTCTTGTACAACGCGACTGGTGTAACCACAACTAAGATCTTCCCGACCAGTCCAACTGTGACTCACGCCCACAGCGGAATCTTCTTTGGCGTAGGTGTTCCCATTAACCTGGGTGCGCTTCTGAAGCCAAGCAAGTAGCGGGTAGAACGAAGGTGACTCGCCGTTGAAGCTGTCAGCAAAAAGGATCGTGTGCTGGGGCGTCTCGTTGAGTATCCCTCCCCCCCAAGTGCTGCTCCTACTCGGATCACCCCTTTTCTCCTCTTGTTCTGGGTTT
>QIAL01000050.1 GCA_003225535.1 Acidobacteriota bacterium
CATCCCAAGGTCAAGTTGGAACGGTCGATGCCGGGCCGCCTGGGGAAGCGAGGGCAACAATAGGAAGTAGACCACGTTGCCGAGAACAATCGCGACCAGCGCTTGGACAAGATTGGCGAGCACTGAAGGTTTAGACACCCGAGTGCTCTCTCCGGTTTCCCGGAAAAAATCTCCATGGAGCCTCCGCATTTATGGGTGTAGCGGAAGCGGTCAGACACAATTCACTCCTGCTACCATTCTTCTGGAGCTTTCGTCTTTGGAGCGCCCTAAGGCGGGCCTTCCCACGAATTCAGCGCATGCTCGAACTTTCCACCCCGGTTCAATATGTCAAAGGCGTTGGACCGCGTATTGCCGAGGTCTTGGCTGCCAAGGGGATCCACACTGTCGGCGACCTGCTCCATTATCTTCCTTTTCGCTACGAGGACCGGCTGAACCCTCGTGGGATCTCCGAATTGCGTCCCGGAGAAATGGCCAGCGTAATCGGAGAAGTGCGTAACTCCGGGCTGTTCCGTACGCGGAGCAAACCGATCTTTCAACTCACGGTCGGGCAGGGCAGGGCTCGTCTGCGCTGTCTCTGGTTCACTTTACGGGAAAGTCGAAGAAGATCAGCGAAGCCGGGAGTTGCAAATCATTCAGCCGCAGTTTGAACTGCTGGGAGATCCGACCGGGTCCGGCTCGGCCGAAACCGACAAGAGGGCTGCGGAATCCCTCGAGATCGGCCGCATCGTTCCTATCTACGAGGCCATCGGCCGCGTTACTCCCCGGTGGTTTCGCAAGATCATCCGCACGGCGCTCGACAACCTGACGCCCGACTTCCCCGATCCTATTCCTGCGGCTGTACGCTCTCATCTAGGATTGATCTCGCCGCGGGCCGCTCTGTGGAATGTGCATTGGCCTGATCCGGGCGAGAGCCTCTCTGACCTCCAGTCTTCTCGAACTCCGGCGCATATCCGAATGATCTTCGACGAACTGTTCTTTGTGGAGCTGGGACTGGAACTGAAGCGGCGGCAACTGAAAGCGCAGACCGGGATCGCTTTCAAGCTCGATGATCGGGTGCGCTCGGCCATCAAGAAGATTCTTCCGTTTCACCCCACCGCCGCCCAGAAGCGGGTGCTGAAAGAGATTGCCGCCGATATGGAAAAGCTTTATCCCATGCGTCGTCTCCTGCAGGGAGACGTCGGGTCGGGCAAGACGATCGTGAGTTTCGAGGCAGCGATCATCGCCATTGAGAATGGATATCAGGTTGCGCTCATGGCACCGACTGAGATTCTGGCGCAGCAGCACTACTTTTCCGCGAGGCAAATTCTGGAAAACGCCGGCTACCGCATCGTCTTGCTCACCGGATCACTTGAGAGCGACCGCAAACGCGAGATCCGGCGACATATCGCACAGGGCAGTGCGCAACTGATTATCGGAACGCATGCTCTGCTACAAGAAAAAGTCGAGTTCGCAAAACTCGGATTGGTCATCGTCGATGAGCAACACCGCTTCGGAGTCATGCAGCGCCTGAAGCTGATGAAGAAATCAGCGGATGGCAACGACGAAGTCAATGTAGAGACTGCCATTGCGGCCAATGTGGGGACGGCCGCCATCGGCCGTCCAGCCGAGCGGAGCAAGGCTAGCGGATCACAGGCCGGCGAGCCTGATGTTTTAGTTATGACTGCTACCCCGATTCCCCGCACCCTGGCACTCACGTTGTATGGCGACCTTGATCTCAGCGTTCTCGATCAACTGCCCCCCGGCCGTACGCCCATCATCACCAAACAGGTCACAGATGATCAGTCTCCGAAGGTGTGGGACTTTGTGCGGAAGCAAGTGGCAGCCGGGCATCAGGCCTACATCGTGTATCCCGTGATTGCAGAGAATGAAGAAAGCGAATTGAAGGCTGCAATCAAAATGTACCGGGACCTCAGCAGCAACATATTTGCCGATCTGAAAGTGGGATTGCTCCACGGACGCCTCGATGCGGAGTTGAAGGATCAGGTCATGCGCATGTTCCAAAGGGGCGAGTTGCAGATTTTGGTCGCGACCACGGTAATCGAGGTGGGCGTCGACGTCTCCAATGCGACTGTCATGGTAATCGAGCACGCCGAACGCTTCGGCCTGGCGCAGTTGCATCAGTTGCGTGGGCGCATTGGGCGCGGGGCAGCCAAATCATATTGCGTGCTGATGACGGGCGGCAAAGTCACCGAAGAAGGCCAGCGCAGGCTTCAGGCCATGGTCGATACCAACGACGGCTTTAAAATCGCCGAACTCGATCTGGAACTGCGCGGCCCCGGAGAATTCTTCGGAACGCGTCAAGCTGGCCTGCCCGATTTTCGCGTCGCGAACATTATCCGTGACGCCCAATTGCTCGAGGCCGCAAAGCGTGAGGCAGCGGCCGTCCTCGCCACCCCCAATTCAGAGATATCACCGGAAGAGACCAGTCGGGCCCTCGTCGAAATGCGTGCCCGCTGGCAGCACACCTACGGCCTGGTCGAGGTGGGATAAGGGATATCGATCAATTTTTTTGCGCCGTCATTGCGAAGCTCAACCATTCTCAGAATGAGGGTATCGAGACGCCGGTCACGACACCCTCTTACCTGCGACTCTTCTAACTTCAATTGCTCCTGAACACACACGAGACAAAAAAATCAGCGTGATTGTGGAGTCTAATATCCGTCAGCGACGGCGTCTGTCTGCACATTTCGCGGATGGTCGGCAAGCCATAAGTAGACCCCGCTCCCAGAGGCTGTCCCATTCGAAGACAGGGCCTGAACTGATAGAATCGAAACGATGGCTGGCTCCTCCCAACTGATTCAGATTGAGGTGTCTCCCCCACCGCGTGTCCCGAAGCCCGCATGGCTACGCGCAAAAGCTCCCGTGGGAGATAACTTCCACAACCTGAAGAAACTTGCCCGCGGGCTCGGACTGCACACTGTCTGCGAGTCGGCCCAGTGCCCGAACATCGGCGAATGCTGGAACCACAAGACCGCGACCTTCATGCTTCTGGGTGACATCTGTACCCGCCGCTGTGGATTTTGCGCGGTGCCCAAGGGTCGCCCTGAACCGATCGATTGGGAAGAACCGCGGCGAGTCGCCGAGGCCGTTGCGACTCTTGGGTTGAAACACGCGGTTGTCACGAGCGTAAACCGCGATGACGACAACATTGGTAGCGCCCGGATTTTCGCCGAGACCATCCTCGCGATCCGCGAGCTCACACCAGATTGCAGGATTGAAGTCCTGATCCCCGATTTCCAGGGACTGGAAGAATCGCTGCGTATCGTGCTCGACGCTAAGCCTGATGTCCTGAACCACAACACCGAAACTGTGCCGCGGCTTTATCGCGCCGTCCGGTCAGGTGCCCGCTATGAACGTACTTTGACCCTGCTCGAAAACGCGAAGAACTTCTACCCCGGCATGGCAACCAAGAGCGGGGTAATGGTCGGCCTGGGCGAATCAAGCGAAGAGCTGGTGGAAGTATTCCGCGATCTCGGGACACGCGGCGTCGACATCCTGACGGTCGGCCAATACCTGCGCCCTTCGAAAGATCATCTCCCAATCGCGCGTTTCTATACGCCCGACGAGTTTGTTTACTTGCGAAACGAGGCTCTCCGCTTCGGGTTCCGCCATGTTGAGTCTGGACCGATGGTACGTTCCAGCTATCACGCACACGAGCAAGCGGACGCTACTGCGTCCCCGCGGCCGGTCTCGTAAGTTGCGGTGGACGGATTTTCCCGCCCACGTTCTTTCCCGTCGCATCCCGGCACCCACGGTTAGTATCTCCATCGAGCAACTCGGCAATGGGTGGTTCGCATGTTGATCGCCCTCCTTCTTGTGATCTTAGGGTTCGTCGCAGGCCTGCTGGGTGCTCTCACCGGCATCGGCGGTGGCGTTTTGCTCACCCCCATTCCGCAGCGAGTTCTTCCGTTCACCTGCAGCGGCACACAACCGACATCCGACTGGGAATGACACTCGAACTGGCGACCGCCTTGGGCGCCGCGGTCATGGCATACCTCGTAGGCTATTTCAATCGCAGTGCCTTGGAAGGACTCTTCGCCGCATTCTTGCTCTATAGCTCAATCATGATTTTGAGGAAGCACGGCAGGGCGAATCCTGACGAAGATGCAACTCCCGCGCTAAATGGCGACGTGGTGATTCCTCCGTACGAGCCTCAACGCTATCCGCTCGGACTCGGCGCCTCCCTGATTGCTGGGGCGCTCTCAGGCCTGCTGGGCATCGGTGGCGGGCCCATCAAGGTTCCCGTCATGTTCATCTTCATGAACGTGCCGCTCATGGTAGCGACGGCCACCTCCAACTTTATGATCGGCGTGACTGCGGCCGCCAGCGCCATCGTCTACTACCGTCGTGGCGACATTCAGCCGCAAATCGCTGCGCCACTTGCAGTCGGTGTGTTTCTGGGATCCCTCCTCGGCGCGCGTCTGGCTCCCCGCATCCACACCAGGATCGTCATGTACCTGCTGGTGGCTGTGATGTTGTACCTTGCCGGACACTTGGTCTTCCACCTTCTGGAGGTGGGACTGTGAGCCAGCAGCGCGAACCCTCGTTTGACCGTATCGTGGCGCTTGTCCTGCGCGTCGGCGCCTTCGGCTGCTTTTTCATAATGATGACCGGCCTGATCGCCGGCTTCTTCATGAAGGGACCCATCCCGCTCGAGATTGAACGCGGCGGCGTTCTGCTCATGCTCGCCACACCAGTCGTGCGCGTAATCGTTGCCTGCTTCCTCTTCTTCCAGGAAAAGGACTACAAATACGGCTGCATATCGCTGGGAGTGCTGGTTATTTTAATGCTGGGAGCGGTGTTCGGAATTGGCGAACACTGATCGGTTGCCGATCAGAACACGTGCAGCTTGATGCTGAGATACTTCTTGGGATTTTCGCGGATTGCCTTCATCAAATTCTGGGTCTCAGTCAACATATCGTTCGCTTTGTTATAAAGCGTGTCATCTTTGAAGAACTTGCCGGCACTACCCTGGCCGGCTTCCAACTGCGTAGTCAGCTCCGACAATTTCGTGACCGTGGTGTCTAGCTTCTTGGCCAGTTCCTCATCCTTCGCCAGCTTTCCAATCGTTCCTTTGCCGGCGTTGATATCATCAGTGATCTTCTTAAGATTAGCAATCGTGTCGTTCGTGTTGTTGTACAGAGAGGGATCCTTCAGGAACTTCCCAGCCGTTCCTTTCCCCTGCTGCATTTCATCCACGATGCCGTTCAACTTATCGAGGGTGTTCATAAACTTGTCGTAAGCATCATTACGGCTGATGAGCCGCCCGAGGCTGCCTTCACCATTTCCAACCTGCTCGACGATTTTCTGAAAATCTCCCACGGTCGCGGAAAACCGGTTGTAGAGCGTTGGGTCGTAGATCAGTTTTCCCAGCGACCCCTTGCCGCTTTCCGCGAATGCCATGATTCGGTCGGCACGCTTCAGCAATGCGTCCATATTCTGCAGGGTACTCTGGCTGGCGCGTACGACCTGATTGAAGTCAGGGTGAACCTGCGTGGGCAGCGTGTCCAGGTCCTGCAGTAATCCTCCGATCGCCTGCGAACTATCGATGTCCAGATAGGTTTCGCCCAGGACTCCAGCCGTTTGCAGTGAGACCACCGAATCCCGCCGCAGCGCGTCATGGTACTTGGTGCTGATCTTCATCGTCACTTCGACCGGAGTGAGCTGTTTGTCTTTGGAGGTCACAATGCTGATCTTAGTTACGTTTCCGATGTCAACCCCGTTCAATCGCACCGGAGCCCCAATGCGCAAGCCCTCTGCATTGTCGAAGTAGGCTTTGACCATGATCCGTGGGGTGAACAGGCCAGAAGTCCCGGACATGAGAAGCAGCAGAAATCCGAGCGTCAGGCTGGCGATGATGACCGTGACCCCAACGCGCAGTTCCGACCACTTGAGCTGCTTCTGGCTAGGCAAAAGACTCCCTCATAACGCCAGCAGGCTGGGATGCGAAGGCTGTCGCAACGGCTGAGATTGTGCGCTTTCCTCGTACACGCCCACCGCAGCATGATAACAAAATCATCGCACCGTTCAGGCTGCTTTCGCCCGAAGGGCAGGCATGAGGAATAGAGCAAGTACATAGGCAAATGCTCCGCACGCCAGGGTCACGGTGAGCCCAAACTGGATGGCGATCACCATTGCCGACACCGAGCCCAGGACGCTGGCGGCGGCATTCATGGCCCACGCCCATTCCACCGCGTTCTCCGCCTGCCCGGTTTCCGTCGGAAACTCAGGCGCAGGAAATGTGGCAAGGGCACGCAATCCGGTAGGAAATGGCATCCCCATTAAGAATCCCAGAGGGACCAGCAGAATTGCGCTGACCAGCAACCGGTATCCAAAGTCCAAGCCTACCCACCCAGCCAGCCGGGCCGGGAGAAAGAACACGTAAAGCGTCAGGATCGCCAGCACGAGCAGGAGAGGAATCCATCCCATCTGCGACCGCGGCAGCCAGCGTCGTGAGAACAGGCTTCCCGCTCCGCTCGAAATCATCAGCAGAAAAATCACCACGGTTAATGCATAGGTGGGATGTCCCAGGAACAATACAAAGCGCTGAATGAAAGCGATCTCAACGAGGATGTAGCCCAGGCCAACCGCAATGAAGTAAAGCAATGGAAGCGGCGACTGGCGGGTGCGGCCACCGCGCAGCGCTAGTGGCAGAACCAGAAATACCAACACCGCGGCCACCGAGATGACCAGCACGAGAAGCAGAACCAGGACGCCTAGGTTGACCTTCCAGTCGATCCCATGTCGCAGGCTTGCGTCGCTGAGGATCTGACCAGCCTTGAGCGTGAAGAAGAAGAACGGCGCATTGTCGCTGACCGGCGACACGTTATATGCATACCGTCGCGCAAACGCTTGCGGATCGTTACTCGCGATCAACTCGGAAAACGGGTTCTGCCCAGGATTCGTTGGCAGATAAAGAGGGTCGAGTTCCGAATAACGATCGCAGTGCCCAGCCACTGCGTCCTCTTCCGCCGATGTAAAGGGCGTCTTCTTCGCAAGCACTACGACAGGAATGCCGTCTTCGTCCAGCGATCCTTGCGACGTCACAATGAAATTGCGAGCCGGGTTCTCCACTCCCAGGTGGTGCAACGCTTCCATGGCGACGGCCACCACGCGCAACGCTTCACGAGGCTGCCGGAACTCCCAACGCGTGATAGCGATCATCCCGTCCGGTTTGAGATGGTTAAAATATTCCCGGAACGCCTCTTCGGTATACAGATTGTTCTCGCTGAGAGCGAACGCTCCGGCCGCCGTGGATGCCCACGTGTCCACCAAAGTCATTTGCACAACATCAAATTGCTGCGGAGACGCGCGCAGGAACGAGCGCCCATCGGTGACCTCTATGCGCACATCAGGACGCTCATAGAGATGCTTCGCATAGTCAGCGTAGCGGCCGCGCATGATCGTCGTGGCGATGATGGGGTTGATCTCGATCCCAGTGACGCTAGCGCTTCCATTCGCCACGGCACGAAGCACGTCAACGCCGCCGCCCGGACCGATAATCGCAAAGTCGCCATGCGGCCGCAGAACGTTGGCCAGAGCCGGGTGGAGGCGTCGGCATCAATGACGATAGCTTTGGCTTGGCCCTGGCGGTCCACTTCTACGCGTGAGAGGGCATTCCAGCGAGCGAACTCGACCCAGGCTGGATCGCGAAACATCCCTTTGGCGTACACCACGTCGATCAGGCGTCCCGAATAATTCGCTGCCGTCAGCGCTACCAAAGCCAGCCCCAGCAAGCCCGCATTCCTTCGCGACTTACGAGATTCAGCCCAGACGATAGCGGCCGCGGTCAACGCGATTCCGGCCACGAGAATCGCGTTTGGACCACCCAGCCAGTTCAACAACGGAACGATTGCCAGGCACGCCAGCGCTCCTCCGCAGAGATCAGCACCGTAGAGCCTTGGAATGCGCGCAGTCTCGCGCGCGAACACGACTGAGAAAAGCAGCCCCGTAAGAAAAAATGGCACAGCCGCGGCCAGATACAGCACCGTCAAATGAAGGAAATTCTTCCCCGAGACATTGAGCGCGACCGGCACGTGCAGCACGATCTCGAGCACCACAACAATCAGGGCGGCATTCGCCATGCAAAGTCGTGATGCCAGCGTCCGCGTTGCAACGCGTGCCAGCCGGTTCTTCAGAAGATACGCGAACACTCCTCCCGCCCCCAGGCCCAGAAGCGCGATTGAGATAGCAAGAAATGCAAAATGGTAGAAGAGGACAACCGAGAAAAGCCGGGTAAGCGCAAGTTCGAGCAGCAGGGCCCCAAAGCTCGTCAGTGCAAGTCCCGCCAGCAGCGTTCTTTCGGGGATTTCGGTCTTCGTCGCGACAGGGATCGGAGTAGTAAGAACAGCCATAATTGGATTCGGGCGACAGTCTAGCAGATAGCGGCGGCGGCTGACGGTCTCACGGTTGCCGGCGAGGACTTAGGCGCGACGAATCGCTTCTCATCGATGACGTGTTTATCAGGCAGAACAACTACGCCCACAGTTGCCGAGAGGAGTTGGCAACTATGGGCGGTTGAAACTGCGGACCGGCATTTGAGGTGATGACAGTTACTCGTCGCCGCCGAACAGGTCCGACATGACGCTCGTGCTCTGATCGCAGGCGTGATTCAAGCAGGGTAGTCCCAACCCGGCTTCCAAGGACCTGAGCAAGGAAAAGTGAGTGTAGAAACGATTACTGGAACGCCCACCCCGCCCATGGTTGGTTTCCACCACCGTCAGGACTTGGTTATTATTCGGGGCTAAGCTGTAGTCGTTCTCGTCGTACACCACAACAATGGCGCTGTGCCCCTGTTGCCAGGCCCGAGACGCATGGATCGCGTGAACGATGTTGCGCAGCTCCAGATCTCCAACATAGATGAGCGCAGGGTTCAGTCCTGCCTGCGTGCCGTCGGATTGGAAGTCAAAGTCGCACTGCGAGCCACCATTGCCCCGCCCGTGTTGATCATTGCACTGGTTTGGCGCAATGAAGGAAAACGCCGGCACCTTGCCGGCGGAGAGGTCTTCATACAAACCTCCTTCCCCCTGGAATCCGACGATGTTCTTGGCTCCCGCTTTGAGCCCGTCTTGCACGCTGCGGAAATACACAAATGGGTTGTGCTTCGCGGCGTAGAGCTTCAAAAAGTCGCCCGCAATGTTGCCCGGAACAGTGATGTCGGTGAAGTAGCCGTCACTATAAGTGGCGTAGTCGGCGCCAGACGGAGGCAGGCTCTCCTGGTAGCTCTTCCACGTCATGCCTTTGTCCGCGAGTTGGTCCGCGATCGTTTTACCCACGGTGTTCCGAGCGGCATCGATACCCAGAGTACCGTCGATGTCGCAGGGAGCCGTACACTCGTTCCCCGAGACATCGATAGCGGGCGTGGCGGCGTCAGTGCCGGTGCCATAAATCGGGCAAACCGGCCCGCTGTTGGGGGTGTCGAGGTTCGTCGCCGGAGGGTTCGTAAGCAGGTTCGGGGTGCACGCAGAATTGTGCCAATCGGGACCGTTATCGCTGCGAACGCCGAAGTTCGAACCGCCGACGATCTCCAGGTAGTTGGTTGAACTCGGGTGTCCGATAGCGAAATAGTTCGTCGCTGTGTTGGCCGAGTTCATGTAGCTGTTGGCGAATGGTGCGTTCGGATTGCCGACGATCTGGCCGTAGGCGTGGTTTTCCATCAGGATCACGAAAACGTGATCAAGATGGCGAACGCCCTTCGGCACCGGTCCTTCCGCGGAGAACATGGTTCCCGCCAACGCGCCCACGCAAAGAAGCAGAGTCGCTGCGTTTTTCTTCATTGTGGTTTTTACCCTCTTTGAGGAGAGAAGAGTGCCATCCCGCACGGGGCGGCCTAGTGCGCGACGGTAAAGGGGGCATATTAATGCGGCGTTAACGCCAAATGAAAATTCGGAGAATGTACAAGTGTGGGGACAGCCGCCTCCGGCTGTCCTTCGAGCGCCGCTCGAACTCGACTACTTCGGATACCACTCCAGCAGCCGTACCTCAATTCCCGTTCCAGCCAGCGCTTTCTGAAAGACCGAGAGGTCCGATCCGCGATAGTGGTAGGGGATCACGATCTTCGGATGGAAGGCTTTGACCGCATCGGCTGCTTCTTCGGGCGGCATGGTATACGGCAGGTTCATGCAGACAAACGCCACGTCGATATTCTTGAGCGCGCGCATTTCCGGGACGCCCTCGGTGTCGCCGGAAAAATAGAACCGCTTCCCGCCGTAGGTGAGAACGTAGCCATTCCCGCGTCCCTTGTCGTGGAACAGCTTCCCCGGAGCGGGTCCGCGTTTCAGGTTGTAGGCCGGGATCGCCTCGATCGTCCAGCCTTGCCAGGTTTTGGTCTCGCCATTGGCAATAGGCTTCGCCGTAGTGACAGTTTGCGCCACAGCAGGTGCAGCGAAAATCTCGGTGTCAGACTTGCTCGCGTCCTTGATCGAATCCGGATCCATATGATCCCCGTGAATGTCGGTGATTAGAATGAGATCCGCCTTCGGCAGCCCCGAGAACTTCACCGGCTTGGCAGGATCCAGATAGATGGTCTTGCCTCCAGCTTCGATGAGCGTACTGGCATGGTTCAGCGGGGTGATCTTGACCGGGCCAGCAGAGGTTAAGAAAACGTTCGGTTCGCCGCCCGAATGGGCGAGCGCAACCATTCCAAGTGAGAACACGGCAGCAGAGCAGAGTGTCAGCAGCATCACTTTCATTCCAACCTCACTTCAAACGGAGAAATTGTTTCCCAACACTATACCGAACCTGTATTCCCGTCTTTTTGATTCACAATGGCTACTTCTGGTCAGTCAGAATTCCATCGTGGAAGAAGAATTCTTTCTTCTCGCCGGAAGGCAGCGTCACCGTAGTGCGTATTACTTCTGCACCGTTGAACTGGTACTCGTACCGGTACACCTCGCCGTCTGCGAGTGTTTGTTCAGACACTCTCCCATTCAGAAACTTGTTTCTCACCAGCACGTTCCAGTTCCCGTCGAGCGCCGCCGTTAGCAGGTATGGATCGTTGTCGCCGCTCATCAGCCGCTCATACTCG
>QIAL01000051.1:0-2454 GCA_003225535.1 Acidobacteriota bacterium
TGGGATGCACCCCTATTCTTCGCAAACGCTGAACTGTTCCACGAGCGCATTCTGGATGCGGTGGCGAACGCATTGACACCCGTTCACTGGCTCGTCGTCGCGGCGGAGCCGGTCACGAGCGTCGACGTCACAGCTGCCGACGTTGTTTGTGAACTTGACGACACGCTGCACGCCGCCGGCATCGAGTTGTTTTTCGCCGAGATGAAAGACCCGGTCAAGGACAAGCTCAAGCGGTTCGGGCTTTTTACTCGCTTCGGTAAACAAACCTTCTTCGCGACCGTGGGCGAAGCAGTGAGCGCATACCGCGCGTCTCATCCCGTCGAGTGGGTCGACTGGGAGGATCGCACGCCGTAACATAAAGTGATTGGCGTCACTCAATCGGCGGAAAACAGAGCAGACGTATCAATGCCAAAGGCAGTTGCTTGTCTATTCTTGGTCTGGGACTTCCCAGTAGAACTTATGGCGAAATCGCCCCAGAACACCTTCGGTGTTGTCAAAGAATTTCTTCCCAGAAGTGGAAGAAGCGCCTTAACCGCGTCACACTCCAAAAGAGCACCTGCCCGATGCAATCCCAAGTCCGGGTCTGGTCCTCGACCTCCGCGTTGTGATTCCGGCACGATGGAGTATCACAGTGGCATCCCCGGGGTAGGAGAGACCGGGCCAGCCATGTGTGCGACAGCCGGTCGAAAAAGCTGCGCACGTCCAGATCCAGCACCCAGTTCACACGTCGCTGATGGAGTCCGCAGGACAGGGCGTCCAGCGCCGTATGCTGGTTGCGTCCTGGCCGGAACCCATAGAAGAAGCCGAGGAAGTCGGTTTCGTAGATGGCGTTGAGCGCTTCCACCGTCGCTCGCTGAACCAGCTTGTCTTCGAAGCGCCGTACCGCCGAGCCCGTCCGCCTTCGGAATGTACACCCTACGCACCGGCTTCGCCCGGTACGCTCCGCGCTTCAGTGTATGGGAGAGGCTCTGGAGATTCTCCTCAAGGGCCTCGCCGTAGTGCCGCCACGTCTCACCATCGACACCGGCCGCTGCGTGCCTCTTCAATTGGAAGTGGGCAAAAACCGCAGTGTGTCGATCCGGTGGATGAGCGAGCCAACCTTCCTGCCTCCGACGGATGTCGCCCAAGTCACGCTTCCAAACGGTTGCGCGTGAGGAATCCTGTTCGTTTTGACAGTTAATGTGCACTCTTCGATTGCGTAAGTTCCTATTCGCGTGCCCACGACGCCTCCCAATTCGTGCCTTCAGTTCAGCGGTTGGCGCAGAAAGCTCCATGGTCCCGCTTTTCTTCTGTTCTTAAGTTCTGACGGCCGGGCGTGCCCGATGGGCCTGCCCAGAACCTGGGAAGTTCGCGGTGGATATGCGCACATTTCGGGTGATGGCGTCTGGATGGCTTCAATATAGGGGCAGCCGCATGGGGCACGCACAGGGTTCCGCTGGCCTTTGACTATGACAGCAGGTGGGACACCTCGCAGCTCAGGGCATTCGAACCGACTCAGACCGGAGTGAGCGTTACGAAGGGCCACTTGCAAGACTATCTCGGCGCCCCGCTTATCTTTTTCCCAGGCCAATAAGCTGCACCAGGAACCGTCCGCGAAGGAGCAATTTATGAACGTCAATCCAAGCGCCATGATGCAAACCGTAACCACGATATTGACGATCGTCGGTTTGAAACTTTTGGGTGCGATCGCCATCTGGATTGTTGGCCGGTGGCTGATCGGCCTTGCGCTCCGAATGATCGGGAGCACCCTGAGTAGGCAGAAGTTTGATCCCACTCTTATCCGCTACATCCACTCGGCACTGGCGGCGCTGCTGAATATCGTGCTGGTCATCGCAATGCTCGGGTTCTTCGGTGTCGAGACCACCAGCTTTGCGGCGTTGATTGCAGCGGCGGGCGTCGCCATTGGCATGGCATGGTCAGGGCTGCTATCGAACTTTGCCGGTGGGGTGTTTTTGGTGGTCCTGCAGCCGTTCAAGGTTGGAGACTTCATTACTGCCGCTGGAGTCACTGGCACTGTGGAGGAAATAGGCCTGTTTGCTACGACCCTCCATACGCCCGACAATGTGAAGACCATTGTCGGCAACGGCAAGATTTTCGGCGACACAATACAGAACTTTTCGGCCACCCCCTACCGACGTGTCGAACTGACGGCACAACTGGCGCACGGTGTAGATCCGCAGGCAGCGATTGCGCTATTGAGACCGGTGCTGGCGCAAGTGCCGAACGTGATGGCAGAACCTGTACCCGATGTCGAGATCCTGACGTTCAACCTTTCGGGCGCGGTGCTCGCAGTTCGTCCGTACTGCAACAACGAGCACTACTGGCAAGTGTATTTCAACACGAACCGACTCATCCGCGACACGTTCGCGCATGCCGGCTTCCCAGTTCCCGAGCAGCATTACGCCGTGCGGGGACCGGAAGATCTCAAGCTGGCGAAGACGGCGTAGGTGGGGC
>QIAL01000051.1:2470-6339 GCA_003225535.1 Acidobacteriota bacterium
GTTCGACTTCTTCTCGGCGGGTCCAAAAGTAGAGGGCAAATAGTGCACTGGTGCATGCCGGAGCTGCGCCGAATGCGGTTGTGTACAACAAAGTGTGGCCAGTATTCCGAGTTAGGTTGTCAAAGACGATCGGTAAGAACACGTTATGACTGGCGTGGAAAAGAACCGCGGGCCACAAGCTGCTAGATCTTAACCTAAACCACGCAAGCATGAAGCTCATGGAGATGCACGTGAAACTGAAACAACCAAGCGCATACCAGCGATTCGTTCCTACGTTGTAGTCCGCAAATAGTAGAAGCGGGCTGTGCCAAGCTGCCCAGATGAAGCCGCTCAGGAGGCTGGTTTTCGTATATGACATTCGCTTTGCCAGTTCTGGAACCAGGAATCCACGCCAGCCAATTTCCTCACCCAAAGTCATTGAAACATTCTCGATTACGCCACCTGTAGCCATGCAGATAATGGCAAGGGTGAATGAAGCCCATCTGGGCAAACCCTTCAGCCCGAGTCCATCTGTAACCAAGCTAACAAATTCTGAATTCCACCCTCCAAGTTGAAATGCCCAGACCGCGCAATATGCAACGGATACGTAAACCAGTGGTACGAAGTACGCTGCCGCAAGATACTTTGGTTGCGGCCAATGCCATCCCAGAGAGCTGAGCTCTCTACCGAGGAGACGACAAGTGAGCAGCGCCGCGAATGCGGGACACCACATGATCGCCGGAATCACCAGGCCGTAGCCCATGTTCAGATGGCCAGACCAGATAATCAAAATCCAAGCCGCAGCGCTACATACCACCGTGAGCTGCAGATAAACGGAAATCGCATTCTTAGATCTGTCGCGCATGGAACTTGCTGCACTCTGCATAATGCATGACGGGCCGCTAGAGATTGGTGCCACCGGTGAATACCCCAGTAATGGACAGTCGCGATCGAAGCATCCTCGACCCGCTTCGCCATCCCGACAGCTTGTGTAGAAGAACCTCTCCCTAGCGCTTAGGAACACTGGCATTGTTGTCAGTCAGACAGGGCCGGAAACCCAAAGCGACTTCCCGATTTGAATTGTCCCTGTCGGCTGATGCGAGTCGGCAGCCGGCAGGCACTGGCAGAAACGACAGTTTCGACTGCCATGCAGCCCGGTTATTCTCGGGCATCAGCACGCGGATGAAAATCAGTCGGTTCAAGGACGTAACAGCCGCAGGCAAGTGCCACCGCCAGCCAACTATCCCTACGCAAGGAGAACATATGTGCAATTCGCAGCGTTCACCGATCTCAATTGCGATATTGAGTATCTTGCTAGCCCTGTCCATGGCATGCTCGCGTCGTCCCAGTGACGACCAAATTGCGAAGCACATTGAGGACAAGGCGGCCGTAGATCCAGACACAAAAGAATCTCCAATTAAGGTGGAAGCCAATAAAGGCAAAGTCACCCTAAGTGGAAAAGTTCGGACTCCGGCGGCCCAAAGGAAGCTGGAACAGATTGCCAATGAAGAACCGGGAAACACTAGCGTGGACGATGAAACCACCCTTGACCCTGATGCGATTGCGTCCCAACAAGTAGTTCCCGCAATGGCTGCGGCGGCCCCACCGGTGCAGAAACCCAAGCCCCAACCCATCGTCGTACCGGCTGGAACTACTCTCACCGTAACCACGAGCCAGGCATTGAGTTCAAAGAATAACCAAGCTGGTCAGACGTTCCTCGCTGCTTTGGCGCAACCAATCAGTGTTGAAGGGCGCCGGGCTTTGCCGAAAGGGGCAACCGTGAGCGGAAGAGTCGTCAGCGCTAAGGCTAAGGGCAAGATAAAGGGCGAAGGCGAGCTGTCGTTGACGCTCACAAGCATTTCACTTCAAAACCATACCTATGAAATCCAGACCAGCGTGGTGAGCAGTACATCGAAGGGGAAAGGAAAGAGGACAGCTGCCACAACAGGAGGTGGAGCAGCTGGAGGAGCATTGATTGGAGGAATCGCCGGAGGAGGCAAGGGGGCAGGCATTGGCGCACTCATCGGCGCCGGTGCAGGTTTGATTGGTGGAGCGGCGACAGGAAACAAGCAGGTAGAGGTCCCCGCGGAGTCGGCACTCAGCTTCACCCTGAATGAGTCTCTAACTTTGCCCCCACCGCCCGAACAGTAGAGTCAGGGGTTCGACACGAGGTGTCAGAAGCCACGGGAAGGCTCATGCCTTTAGGGAGAACTGGTCTGTTGGTTCGATGAGTACGCACCTTAAGCGCCTGCTGCCGTAACGCTTTAGAGTTAGTTTGCGCGCAACTCTAGGCTGGTGACGACATTGGCCCCGCGGTGTCTTTCATTCGCAATCTTCAATGCGCCTCAACATTCGATTGAGAAGTTGATCGCACGAGCCGAATATTTCTTATCGCGTCCGCCGCCGCCTTATGCATCGCTTGGACAAAGATGTCAGGACTCGGTCCAAAGGTTAATGCGTGCCCGATCTCCATGCCCTTCGGGTCAGTTACGGTGTGAGAAATCGCATAGCCTATGCGCTTGCTCTTGCCGCTGACCACCGGCAAGGAGAGTACATGGACGTTCCAGCAACCCTCGTGGCCGCTTTCGTAAAATTCCAAGTCACCGGACAGCATCACGGCAGCCTGAAGAGGCTGTTTCGCATAGATGTTCGTTGCTGAAGTGGATTCTGGCACAAAGCTGATACACGGCTTTTGGGCTCCCGCGGTTTGGGCAACTACTGTGCTCGCCAACCACAGAGTGAGCAGGCAGAGTGGCTTCATGAATACACTCCCTGGATCGACTCGTCCCACATTGCATGTACTCGCTTGTTCCGCAATGACCCCAGTTGGCTCGTTGGTGGCCGACATACGCTCCCGTGCTTATAAGCCGTTTTTCTCGCACTATCAACTAGCAGAACTGCCGGAGAATCCCAGAGGTCCTCGTCAGTTCTCGATCTTCTTCTTTTCTGCTGCCTGCTGGACAATCTCTTTGTTGATACCGTTTCGGTTGACTAGGGTCGTGAAATCCTCCGCTTTGAACGGGTACTGGTGATCCGATTCCTGTCCGGTCGTACTCAACGTGATGTCCACGCGACGGTTATTGGCCAAAACGAGGGTGTGGAGTTTCTCCACAGCCTTCTGCCGCTCTTCCTCATTCAGGTCAGGATTCTGCTCGACCGATTGTTTGACCTGATCGTCTGTCTGGTTCTGATCATCGCCGAGCCCCTGGGTCTCAAGGTGATCGGCCGGTACACCCTGGTCGACCAGGAAGGTCTTGGCCACCTCAGCACGCCGTTCCGAGAGATCCTTGTTGTAGCCGTTAGGCCCGCGCTCATCGGCGTGACCAATGAGGGTCAGGTGAGCATCAGGCTTGTTCTCGAGATATTTCTTGAACGCGTCGGCCACGGAGGTTAGCGCCGCCTGCTGGCTCGGCACCAAGCCCTTTTTCGTCTTGATCGACCTTGGGATGTCCGTTTGGAAGTAAACGCTGTTGAGGGCCAGGCCCGTATCCGGCACCTCAATCAAGCCGACGATGTGCAGGGTTGCCGTCTTGGTTTCGGAGCCGCCACACGCGTTGGAGGCGTTGAGAGTATAAGTGACGGTCTCATCGACCGGTCCGGGATCGGTCTTCTTAGGCGTTACCCGCAGGGTACGGCTGCCGTTGGGATCAACCGTGCCCAGCGGGTCGATGGATGCTGTCGAGGCGTTCGCTGCGGTCCAATTCAACGCTGCGCTGCCTTCCTCCACTACCTTGTCGCCCACGCGCTTGTAATGTATCTCGGGGGACGCCAGCCGGAGATCGGCCTGCACGGCGGTGTTCACATTAACGGTCGTGCTGGAAGTTGCTGTACCACCCGGGCCTACAGCCGTGAGCTCATAGGTGGTGGTTTGTTTGGGCTGTACTGCTTGC
>QIAL01000052.1 GCA_003225535.1 Acidobacteriota bacterium
GATCTGTCCTAAGGCAGTTCCGCCAAGCCCCAGTTCTCCAGCGTTGAAAACCCCGGCAGTGACTCCTGGCGACAGGCTGGCTATCTGCGCGAAATTCCGGTTAACAAGCGGAAGGTTATTGACGGCATTTTCATTGACTACACGTCCGAGACCGGAACTCTCCGTTTGAACCAGCGTCGGTTCCGCAAGAACTTTGACAGTATGGGAGATGGTCGCCAATCTGAAATGTAGTTCCACGTGGATCGTCTCGGTGACATCAATGTTTATGGTTGCACTGGCAACCAAATCGTCGGCGCCGCTCTTGCTGGCTTGCACCTGATATCCGCCGGGCCGAAGGAGAGGAAAATTGAATCTCCCCTCTTCATCGGAAATTGCCGACCGAATTGCACCCGTTTGCAGGTTCGTGAGCCGGACAACTGCGCCGGGTAAAAATGCTCCGGTTGGATCAATCGATACGCCCCTCAATGCCCCGGTGGATGACGTCTGGCAGATTGGACAAGGAGGAAAGGCGAGTGCAACTAGCAGTAACAGCAAAGCCGATGCACTGCATCGGCTTTGACTACGCTGTCGGCGAATGTTCACAAACGGCCTTCTTTTGCTTTCCAAGCCCGGGGAGTTCGAGGGCTGAATGCAAAATTTTATGATCTCCGGGTAGCAAGGTTCAGAAAGTTGGCAAACTTCGCCAAAGACGTAGCTAGCAGTCTCGACTCCGCTAGTGGTAAGACTACCATTCAATGGCTCTAATCGAAGGGTTGTACTTGCAGGGAAATGAGCCTATTTTTATTGCGTAGTTGGATACGTTTCCAACTTGCGATGTAGCTTGGAGGTTGTGTGCGCTTGCGCAGGACCAGAGGAGAGTCTTCTTCCACTGCCGTCAGTGTCACGAATCTCTGGAAGGCGAATTTCAGGGGAACAGCACAATCTATCGGACTTTTCGCGATCGTCACGGTGGCACTGCTCTCACCGCAGGTGAGTTCGGCTGCCCCTGTGAAACAAGTCCGGCGTGTCCTTATTTTCCACGAATTAGGCCTCTCATCCCCCGCGGAGATACTCCTCGACCAACAGATAGTCGCCATGCTGCAGAATTCACCATTCCAGATCGAACTGTATAGGGAGTACCTTGAGGCAAATCTGTTTCCCAGTCCAAGTGAGCAGCAGGAAATTCGGGATTCGATTCTCCATAGATATCGAGATCGCAAGGTTGACCTGATCATTGCACTTGGAATGGATCCGCTCGCTTTCGTTGTCGGCATGCACGAACGTGCTTTCAAGGATGTTCCTGTTGTTTTCGGGGGCACACTCGTGGGCCGAGCGGATTCTGTCAAACTCGATTCGCAGTATACCGGCATCTGGGATAGTTTTGAGCCGGAGAAGACCTTAGAGGTAGCCCTGCGACTCCAGCCCAAGACCAGGCATGTGGTTGTAGTGGGTGGGAAGACCGCTTTCGACTCGGAGTTGGTAGCGCGGTTTCATGAGCGCCTGCGGAGTTACGAGTCGTCACTCGACATCACGTACGTCACAGATCTGCCCATGCGCCAGTTACTGGACAGCCTTAGTCGTCTAAATGCCAACACTGTTGTTCTTATCACACACATTGGTCTAGATGCGGCGGGAACCAACTTCGTCGGCGCGTCTCAGGCGGACCCAATGGTTGTCAACGCATCCAGTGCGCCAGTTTTTGGCCCATCTGATGTGGACCTGGGACATGGTGAAGTCGGGGGTTATTTTGACAGCTTCGCTGTAGAGGGCAGTACTGTCGGAGAAATGGCGACCAGGATTCTTGGGGGTGAAAGTCCAAAGAATATTCCTGTCGTCAAAGGAGCAAATGTGTACATGTTCGACTGGCGGGCACTGCGGCGCTGGGGATTGGAGGAGAGCAATCTTCCGCCGGGCAGCATCGTGCTGAACCGCCAGCCGACCGTCTGGGAAGCCTACAAGTGGTACATCGTCGGTGCCACTGCTCTCATGTTGCTGGAGACATTACTGATTTTGGGATTGGTGTGGCAGCGGCACAGACGAAAAAAGGCGGAATCCGAGCTAGCCTTCACCTATGACGGGCTTTGCTTGGCAGTAGAAGCGGGACGGGCCGTAGGTTGGGACTGGGACGTTAAGCACGGACGCGATCGGTGGTTCGGTGACCTGCAAACAATGTTCGGCATGCCATCCGACAGCTATTCCGGGAACAGTTCAGAATTTCGCCGTCGCGTTCACCTGGAAGACGAGGAACTGGTCTGGAAGGCAATCGACGTTGCAAGGCGGGACCGCAAGACTTTTGTTGCAGAGTTTCGCGTCGTTCGCATCGACGGTGGTATTCGCTGGATCACGGCCGCCGGGAAGTTCTATTACGGAAGGGACGATGAAGCTGAGCGTATGCTTGGCATGGCAGTGGACATTACGGAGCGCAAAAGAGTTGAAGAAACTCTGTCGGATATAAGCCGGAAGCTGGTTCAGGCGCAAGAGCAAGAGCGGTCCCGGATTGCCAGAGAGCTTCACGATGATCTCAACCAACGTCTAGCGATGTTGGCAGTTGAGCTCGAAACGATTCAGGCAATTCGCCCGGACTTGCCGTCAGAGATCCGCATTCGTCTCCAGGAATTACGAAAGCAGACGATGGAGATCTCGACAGATGTCCAAGCGTTGTCGCACGACCTGCACACGCCAAAACTGGAATATCTGGGTGCTATCGCGGCGATGAAAAGTTGGTGCAGAGAGTTTAGCGAGCGGCAGAGCATCGAGATCAACTTCAAAGATAATGTGTCGAGTGTTGTGCCACCGGAAATCGGGCTGGCTCTTTTTCGAGTTTTACAGGAAGCTGTGCACAACGCCGCCAAACACAGTGGGGTAAAGCAGGTTTCAGCACAAATCGTAGAGCGCTCGGATGGGATTCATCTCGTTATTAGTGACTCAGGCCGAGGGTTCGACGTGGAGGCTGCAAAGAAAGGTATAGGGCTCGGCCTTACAAGCATGCAGGAACGAGTTCGGCTGGTTAACGGAACGATCGCGATCCAATCAAGGCCGATACGAGGAACTAGTGTCCATGTTCGCGTTCCATTGGAGTCTGGGCGCGAAGCTCAGCAGGCGGCAGGATGAGAACGTGCAACTTGCGGCCTGAGTGGGTCCGCGTGCTACGAGATCTTCATTTTGAGACACGAGCCACCTTGCTCGCGGTGACTGGCGCAGCGTCGGTAGTTTCCGAGCTAAGGTGGCCGTTGACGCGCACGACAACAGAGTATGAGAATCTTAACCTTCCCAAACACCGGAGTGTGCCGCACAGATTCTTCGAATGATCTGAGTCCTGTCCTTACGCGGAAAAGCGCTCAGTACATACCCACAGAGAAGATCTACGTCGTAACTTTTCGCGATCTCTTCAAACACATCTTCTTGGCTAATCACAGCTTTGGCGTTAGCTTCTGGTATCGGTTTGGGTGCGCATTCCCTGCACACTGCAACTCGGCGGTGCTCTCGTCGCGCAGCTTTGGCTGCTTCCTCAAATAAGTCTGCAGCGCTTCTTCTAAAGCGAACTGCGTCGTGCAGATTACCGATCTCGAATATTGATAACGTGTCGTTGATGTCGCGCTCAACATACCTCCCTTGCTCAATGGCGGCATCCACGTCCACAAACTCCCTTAACTTTTGAAGAATAGCGGTCCTGTGTGACGCCGTCGCTATGACGACTGCCGAGTTGCCGAGTTTTAGGACGGATTCGACGAAGCGAACAAAGCCGTCAACGAGCAATACATCGTCCCGGTAAAGCGCAACATCGTGGCGCTGGGTGATTTGAACGTTTTCTGATACGAGTG
>QIAL01000053.1 GCA_003225535.1 Acidobacteriota bacterium
CGCCATTTTCTGTATAACAATCGGCATGATGCGATGTGCCGCAGCCTTCACACACGACCGGTTCGTCTTCCGGGACAATCTTGGCTCTGCAATAGGGGCAAACTTCGGCTATGACGTCCACTTTCATGAGCGATGCTTCTCCTTATAACGAAATGCGTAGCGCCCAAGTTGCAGTAAGTCACCGTCCTGCAGCACGCGGTCGTGGACGGGCTGGCCACCCCAGAGCATCAAGCCTGTAGCACGGAGCATGACACGCGCGCCGCTGATACTAATGACAGCGTGGCGAGGAAGAATGTTGGGATCCTTGAAAAGATAAATGTCCGACTCCTGCCGGCTGCCAATGCTGGTCTCGGACTTATAGAGGATGAACTGCTTCCCCGCAAGTGGACCGGCCACGACGTATAGCCATCGATCCTTGAGCGCACTCTCGACAAGGCCCATACCCACCCCGGCGGCCATGCCAAGCAAGGCAAAACCTACCGCACGGCTCACCGAACCGACATGGGTGGCCATCGAAATCGGATCGAAGACTACTCCGCCGAGTCCAGCTCCGATCGCACCGCCGAGCACACCATACGTCCCTTTCTTCGTGGACTGCCCGACGATCCCATAGACAACGCCACCCGCCGCGCCAAAAACCATCCACGCCACACCCCGCACCACCCACACCGCTGGATTCTTGTGCGTTTGGACTCCGGCTTCAAAAATCAACCTTATCAAGACCGCGTAGAGAGTCTCGGCCATCATGTCGAAGACAAAACCCATCAGAATTCCTAACGGCAACGCCAGGACGCCGCGCAGCAATGCCTTGCGCACCGAACGTTCGACAGCGCTCTCGGACACCCCGAAGGCGATGCACATCAACGTGATAATTATCGGAATGATGAAGAAATTTCCCCAGCGATGACCTGGACCATCCACGAAACCCGGCTCGGCGATTGCCCAGCCCGCCAGTGCACCGACGGTTCCCGCCAACCCCAGATAGAACCAGCCTTGCAGCAAGATGCTGCCACGTTCGGCCGGTACCGAGACGAACTGCTCCGCCGTCTCGTTGATCGTTCCATACACTCTTGCACCTGACGATGGCGCAAGTGTAGGAACCACCGATTCCGGAACAGTCACGGTCGCAAGATCTTCGGCCGTGATCTTGATGGACTCTCGCTCGCTAGGGCTTGGCATGGTCTCCCTTCTTGCCGCTGGGATCGGGCTGACCGGCTTCAGGTCCTGATGCGCCTCCACCTGAATTTCCACTTGTGCTCCCCGCCGCACTTCCGCTCGCGGTGCCTTTCGCACCACCAGGGTCTGGCCGCCGGGGCTCTGCGACGACCTCTCCGGTTCGTGGATCGACCAACTGTCCCGTCCGCGGATCCAGCATGACGGGCACGAGTACCATGCGCGGAAACACAAAGTAAGCCAGTGAAAAGCCCACCGCCAGCACCGCTAGATAGAAGAAGACCTGGATAACCAGGCGCTCCAGGGCCGAGTCATCGCGATCAGCGGATTCGTCTGCTTCCAGACGCCCAATCTTGATCCGAGCTCCTTCGCGCCTGGCAATCACCCGTTCTGGAACCGGGTCTGCGGCCTCGCCAGATACGGGCTCAGATCTCCCGCTACCCTCCGCAGGTTCTCCACCACGGCGATCGACCACCGCAATGCGGGTCAGCCGCTCGATGCGGTCGCCCACCCAACCGAAGCACCCTTCTTCATCGGACTGCGGATCGAATACCCACGCCACTTGACCGGGAGACGAAAAAAAGTTCCTGTGAATGAATGTGTCGTGATCAGAGAGAAAGATGCCAAATCCCGGATGCGAGTGATACCACCCCACGATTCGCTCGTCGGGATATTTCTTGTCTTTTACTGCGTAAATATGCTCCCAGGTATCTTGCGTGAAAGTTACGTGAGCTCCAGCTTCATCAGCGTTCTGACCCTCAATGCACGCGGCTACCTCAATGCGGTGATCTCGATCCTGACCGATGAGCACGCCGCAGATCTCGGTCTTGCCGCTCGAACGCGCGTGCTGCCGAATCTGGCGCACTACTTCACTGTCGACTACCAAGGTCGGCTGCGTAGCGGATGGTTTTGCTTTCGGCTTCATGACTTTAGCGATTTAGAGCCGCCGGGTTCCAAAGCCAATATCCCCAGCACTCGCGGTGCATCGCCGTATGGGATATACGCAACTTCCCGCTCTCTGCTCCGAGCGATGAAAACGTCTAAAAGGGGTAGTCCCAGGCTGCTCAGGAGCCTGCCGCCGAGCTCCGGCTCGCCCGAGTACCCGTGCAACGAAATCACGGTGCGCAACTGCCCATCTTTCCTGCACCTTGCCCGCTCGAACGGTATGCTTCCTACAGGCTGGTACATCTCTTCCTCTTCGCTACACCCGGGGCAAACGAACTTCTGCACCACATCACGGCTGAACTCGATGACCACGTCCGATCCCAATTCCTGGTGTGCGCGCTCCCGCAGCGCCGCCAGCGTCAGCTCACCTGAACTCTCTGCCAGGTGCACAATCTGCGGAAGAGTATAGTGGCTCATGCAGTCCGGGTTCTGCGTGTACTCGACCACGTAAGAAGTGTGGTTCATCCCCTCGAAGACGTAGCCCTTACTCGCCAGAGTCGGCAACCCGTGAATCAGCTTGACCGCTTCTTGCACCTGCACTCCCGCAATAATTGAAGAGATCGTTGGAGTGGTTGGGATTTTTCCTTCCACCTTCGGCTCTAGGATCAACAGATTGCACGACATTCTCTTTTGCAGGAGGGCCCAGTCCACTTCTCCCAGCGTGCATTCGTAACAAGGGGCGACACCAGGCAGAAACACGCGCACTACTCCATTAATGCCTTCAATCGCACCATCGATCCATGGACGATTCACCTTCCACGCCGAACGATTGATCCATAACCTTGCCTCGCGGTTATCTAGGCCCGCGACAATTACGTCGCTCCACTCGAACAGACCCAAACCGCATCCGTGTAACACGTTTGCGATGATAGGATGCACCGTCGCATCGGGCGACAGCGAACAGTATGCGCTGGCGGCGGCATCTGCCTTGAATTTGCCTACATCATCGGATCGGTAGAGAACAGCGCGTGAAAGATTCGATTCCTCGATGCGGTCAAGGTCAACCACGATCACCTTCGTAAAGCCAAGCAGCGCCGCATTCTTCAGGATTTCATTGCCCAGAGCGCCCGCTCCGATCACGAGCAGCCGGCAACCGGCGATCCTTTCCTGATCCCACCAGGAAATCAGGCGGAGCCGGCTGAAGCGATCCTCGCGAACATCGCTGTCGAACACGGGTGTCATGGATATTCACGCACCAGCAGTAATCTCCGGTTGCAGCCGCAAGATGTCCCCATCCTGCACCTGCGCCTCCGACAGAGTCTGCGCGTCTTGAATTTGCCGCCCTGAATTCTTGTGATGAAATTTGTAGCTCAGCGGGGCGCCGTCCGGACCATTCGTTGGCAGCCTCAACTTCTGCACCAGCACCGCGACGATCTTGTTGCACGGAGCGTCATCCGGGAGTTCTACGGGCACGCGCTTATTCTCGGTCGAGTCGTAAACGGTAACGTTTATGTTAGCCATTCCTTTTGAGCCCCATCCTGCATTAGGTTCACTGCTGCCCTCTGGCCGACATCGCCCTCTCGAGCGCCTCGTCGTGCGTAACGTAGTCGGCCAGGCGTCTACGGCCAAAACTCACAAACTCCCACTCAGAGTCTTCCAGCAGCGCATCGGCGCGCACAGCGAAATTCAAGTTCTCAGCATTGGGATCACCCTGTTTATCGACCATCGATGTGACAATTCCCAACAGGTTC
>QIAL01000312.1 GCA_003225535.1 Acidobacteriota bacterium
CAATCGAAAGCTGCAAGTTGGCGGAGATAACGTCAGTGAGCTTGGCCGGATCTTCCATCCTCACGGCCGAAATCATGGTCTCATAATTCAGAGCCTGACAAAGCTTCACGTACTGCTCGAACAACGACGTGACGCGCTGCATGCTGGCTTCGATGGCCGGATTGGTTTCGGTGGCGAAACGTGCGACGCGCACCGTGGCCTGCATGTAGCCATCGGTATCGGTGACCTGCAGGATCTTGCCGCGCTCGATGCCTTCCACCAGAACTTTGATGTTACCGTCAGGCAGCTTCAGGCTTTGCACGATGTTGACGATGGTGCCAACCTGGTAGATCTCGTTGGACTTGGGTTCGTCAATGGAGGCGTCGTGCTGCGTCGCCAGGAAGATCTTCTTATCCGCTGCCAGGGCTTCTTCCAGAGCGTGTACGCTCGATTCGCGGCCCACTACGAACGGGGTCATCATGAACGGAAAAATGACCACATCCCGAATGGGCATCATGGGCAGCTTTTTGGATTCGTACTTTTCCTTCGATGTAGTCACTGATTCTCCTGGGGCGCCGGCCAAACAAACACTCTATTGGGATTTTACCCTGAGCCTAGGGTCGTGGGAAATGGCATTTACGTTGTAAGGTTCTCAAACTAGCAGTGTCTCAAATGCAACAATCACGAAGGACACTAAGATTCACGAAGGAAAACCTCGCAGTTCTTCGTGTACCTTCGTGTCCTTTGTGGTCAAAGGGTCTCGCAAACCTATCCTGCTTTTTCCATCACGGTAGCAAACGAGGCGGTGCGCTTTTCCACCATCTCGCGGGTCACTTCGAATTCCTTTAACTTCTTCTGGCTTGGGAGGTTAAACATCAAGTCGAGCATGAGCTCTTCGAGGATCATGCGCAGGCCGCGGGCACCCACTTTCCGCGCCATAGCCTGCCGGGCGATGGCGCGCAACGCCTCATCGGCGAACTTTAGGCGAACATTCTCGAACTCAAACAGCCGCTGGTACTGCTTGACGATGGCATTTTTGGGCCTCGTCAGGATCTCGATCAGCGCATATTCGTCCAGGTCTTCCAGCATGCCCACCACGGGCAGCCGGCCTACGAATTCAGGGATGAGGCCGAACTTGATAAGGTCTTCCGGCTGAACTTCCTGCAAGAGTTCCTGAGACTTCTTCTTGGAGGTGAATGAATCTTCTTTTTCGGCGTCCTCGCCACTGCGGAAGCCGAGCGATTTCTTGCCGATCCTGCGAGAGATGATCTTGTCGAGTCCGACAAAAGCTCCGCCGCAGATGAAAAGAATGTTTGTCGTGTCGACCGGCGTGAACTCCTGGTGCGGGTGCTTGCGCCCGCCCTGCGGCGGAACGTTAGCGATTGTCCCTTCGAGAATTTTCAGCAGGGCCTGCTGCACGCCTTCGCCGGAAACGTCGCGGGTGATCGATGGATTCTCGTCCTTACGGCCGATCTTGTCGACCTCATCAATGTAGATAATGCCGGTCTGCGTGCGGCTCACATCGCCGTCAGCAGCTTGTAGCAGCTTCAGGATGATGTTCTCAACGTCTTCGCCGACGTAGCCCGCTTCGGTCAGAGTAGTGGCGTCGACAATGGCGAACGGCACATCGAGCATGCGGGCCAGCGTCTGGGCGAGCAGAGTTTTGCCGGTGCCCGTCGGGCCGATCAGCATGATGTTCGACTTCGAGAGCTCAATCCCATCGCCGGCCTTCTGGCGATTCATAAAAATGCGCTTGTAGTGGTTATAGACAGCGACCGCCAGCTTCTTCTTGGTTTGCTCCTGCCCGATGACGTATTCATCCAGAAATGTTTTCACTTCCTGGGGTTTGGGCAGTTGATTGGGCGTGCTGCTGGGAGGGGTCGCAGTGCGGTCGTCTTCGAGGATTGAATTGCAAACCGCAACACACTCGTCGCAGATATAGGCGCGGGGATAATCGCTGGGCGAGGAGATCAGTTTAGCTACAGCGTCCTGCGATTTATGGCAGAACGAACAGCGTAGTATCTCTTCGGTTCCCGACTTATTTTTCACTCGGCTTTACTCCTTTAATCAGGGGTCAGAGACTAGGGGTTAGAAATCACTCTTCGTCCCATCTTGGCCCCCGCCGCTGACCCCTGACCGCTGATCCCTACAAGCGAAGGCCGATCATACCGCTTTTGCCGTCTTATAGATGATATCGTCTATGATTCCGTATTCCTTAGCCTGTTGCGCGTTCATAATGAAATCGCGCTCTACATCTTTTTCTACCTTGTCGAGTTTTTGCCCGCTGTGCTTGGAAAGCAACTGGTTTGTGATCTCACGCATACGCAGAATCTCGCGCGCATGAATATCAATATCAGTAGCTTGGCCCGACAAGCCGCCCATGGACGGCTGATGTATTAGAATCCGCGAATTCGGAAGTGCCAATCTCTTTTTGGGTTCGCCTGATGCCAAAAGTAACGCGGCCATAGATGCCGCTTGGCCAACACACAGCGTCATTACATCGTTTTTCACGTATTGCATGGTGTCGTAAATCGCCATGCCGGCCGTGATCGAGCCGCCCGGAGAGTTGATGTACAGCTGTATGTCTTTCTCGGGATCTTCCTGAGCCAGAAACAACATCTGGGCGATCACCAGGTTGGCGATGTTGTCGTCAATCGGCGTGCCAATGAAGATGATGTTGTCGCGGAGCAGCCGGGAATAGATGTCGTAGGCGCGTTCGCCTCGCCCGGTCTGCTCGATGACCATCGGAACCAGCATCATGTGAGGATCGTTCGGTTTCACGTTCACCTGCCACACTCCGCCCCAACCTATCGACTTGCTGGAATGGGGAGGATTCGATAAGGCCTGCGCCTTGGGACTACGCAGACTGATGGTACAAAAATTCGAGGGTCTTTTCGCTGCGGATTCTGTTCCGGATTCTATCGAGGCCCCCATCCTGTGTCAAACGAGTGCGGATCGCTTCCGGAGTCTGTTTCGACTGATGCGCCAGCGCTTCGAGTTCGTGATTCACCTCGTCATCGCCGACGTCAATTTTTTCCATCTCCGCAATGCGTTCCAGTAACAACGACGACTTCACATCCTGCACCGCCTGGTCTCTTTGCCCTGCGCGCAACCGCGGCAGGTCCATCTTCTTCATGTCTTCCATCTTCATGCCCTGGGCCGCGAGGGCGCGAAGGCCGCGCTCGAGACGGAGATCGATCTGCCGGTCGACCAGCGACTCGGGAACTTCAAAGTCATTGCGCTTCACGAGTTCGGCAACCAGCTTGTCTTTCGCCTCGCGCTCGGCATTATGCTTTCGCTCGGCGATCATGTTCTCGCGAATCTGTTTGCGCACCTGACCGAGCTCAGTGAAGTCGCCAAGCTCTTTCGCGAAATCATCGTTCAGCTCAGGCAAGCTCTTCTGCTTCACCGCTTGGACCTTCACGGTATAGACGAACGTCTTTCCCGCAAGCCGCTTGTCATTGATGTCTTCGGGATACACGACTTCGAACTCGCGGGTATCGCCGGCATTGGCGCCGCGCAGGTTCGCCGAGAACTCGGGCACGGTATTCTTGCCGCCGATTTCGATCAGCACTTCATCCATGTGGACGGGCTGAGTCTTGTCGCCCGCATCTTTCGGACGCCCGTTCATCGAAGCCTGCGCAAAGTCGCCCTCGCCGAGCGGGCTGCCCTCAATCGTGGTAAAGGTCGCGTGCTGCTCGCGGACGTTGTTCAGCGCCTCTTCAACTTCCTCGTCCTTGACCTCAATCTGCGGATGGTCGGTGCGCAGCTCCTTGTAGCCCTCGACCTTGATCTCGGGCATGATCTCAAAGCTGGCCTTGAAACGCAGCGGCTCGCCATCGTGAATATGCAGGTCGGTGACGCGCGGCTGCGACACCGGAACCATACCGAGCTTCTCGGCTTCTTTGCGGAAGTAGCGCGGGACGAGCGCCTCGACGACGTCGCTCTTCAGGTCTTCTTTAAAGCGCTGCCGGATGATCGAGGCCGGCACATGCCCAGCGCGGAACCCGGGCAGGCGCGCCACCTTCTGATACTTCGCGATCAGAGTTTCGGTTTCGCGGGTGACGTCTTCCGCAGGGATTTCGACCGAAATCTCGCGTTTCACACCGTCTTGCTTAGTTTCGGTAGTTTCAGTAGGACTCACAATTTCCTTCTCGGCGCGCTTTTCGCGTCGAAGTATCCGGGCCACGCTAAGCCAATCTTAGACCGCACAGCCCCATTCACACGCCGTTAATATTTGAGTGTAAAGAGACCGGGGGAAGGCGTCAAACGCGGGAGGGGGAGAAGGGAAAGACATGGTCCCAGAGCGCCCCCCCAGCTGAAAATCATGTTGGACTGGGACTCATGATCAGATCATCTCTGCTCAGCCTCAGATCAACTCATCGCAACTCAACTCACACGTAACCCGGATCGGCGTCCCTCTGTTGTCGGGCCGCGGGGCGCTGAGTGGAGATGTGTGGATTTTGAGGTGGGGCGGAGTGCGTGGGGAGCGGCGGTCAGTCCTCACACTTGTGTCGACGTTTACCTCGTGCCATGCCCGCCACTGCTCTGTACGCTAGCGTGCCGAATTTTTCTCTACAAATAGAGTAGCCTAGCGCCGTATGATTGACGGCTCGCCCAAAACAATTGCGAAGATCATTGATGAGATCGAGCGGATTCGGGAAGACCTGTTGGTCATTCAAAGAGCGATGGAGAAACGAGAAGCCGTCACGTCTTCACGATCCAAAACCGACGGGGGCAAAGGTCGTAGGTTGAAAAATAACAACGAGTGAGCATCACCCTTCCCATAGATTATTCTTCAAACTACTTACTTTTCAGTTATGGTTATTTCCTTGGTTTATCAAGTCGTTTGCTGACCGACAAAGTCGTCTATTCGTTCGTATTGACTAACGCAAAAACCCCACTTAGTCGTAAAGAAGTTGAGAGTCATTTCGAGGGCGAGCTTCTAAAGAAGTAAGCCAGCCAAGACACCACCCAACGGTTCGGGTTCGTCGATCCAGCCTGCGCACTGCGACGCTTGACAATCGTAGGGCACAAGCCTAGCATCGTAGTTGAGCAAGCTACCTCTCCTTACTCTTTCAGGTTCCCTGAACTAAGTCAGCCCATCTGAAGTTTTCCCCCTTAGCTTCCCTCTGAAGGAGGAATTGCGTTATGACACTACTGACCCGGTGGGAGCCTTTCCGTGAGTTCTCCACCCAGCAAGACCGTATGAACCGCATGAACCGTCTTTTCCGTGAGGCGTATAGCCCCGAAGGCCCGGAAGAGGCGTTAACAACCACCAGCTACGCACCGCCGGTGGACATCTACGAAGACGAGCACAACATTACTCTGAAGCTTGAAGTCCCCGGCATCGACGAAAAAGACATTGATGTCCGCATCGAGAACACCACCCTGACCGTCCATGGCGAGCGCAAGATCGAGAAGGAAGAGAAAGAGGAGAACTTCCGTCGTGTTGAGCGGCAATACGGAGAGTTCACCCGGTCGTTCACGCTGCCCAGCTCGGTAGATCCGGGACAAGTGACCGCCGACTACGCCAAGGGCGTGCTGAAGATCAACCTCGCCAAGAAGGCCGAAGCCAAGCCCAAGCAGATCAAGGTCAATGTTGGCGGCGAGAAGATCCTCGAAGCCAAGGCTCCAGGCAAGGCTGCGTAGAACCAATAGGTGTGAGAGAAATGGGAGGCGACTTATATCGCCTCCCCCTCATTTTAGTTTGAACTGCTACTTTGTCTAGGAGTTGTTTATAAACACTGGCAGAGTTTGGCCGCAACTTTACAAGATTGCGCTCTTTGAATTGGACGCCAACAAAGTTCCAGACCGAATTGCTGCTGCGGAAACAGCACTTGTGAGGCGTGCGCAAACTGTTTCACTCAGCAGGAGACAATATCGAAGAAGAGTAAGCTATAAATGATGCGATGTATGCCTTGCACGCCCTTCGGAGCGCGTTGAAGTATAGGCCATTCGCGAAAAACGTCTTTCAAGACCTGGCCGCTTGAAATTCACTGGAGACCATCGTGGCTAAGAACAATAGAAACCATTCCAATAGCCTAGACATTCCTACACAACTACGCAGACGCTCAACGAGGTTTTCCGACCGCGGCCAACAACTGGCGGCCGGAAAGAGCGAGGCTTTGCGGCGATGTTGTATGCCCGCAAGGCGGGCGCCGACATCGACTCGCGACATGAACGAGACCGAATCATTTGTCATGATCGGCTCGCGGGACCTAGAGCAACGTATTAGGTTCGAAAGCGCTTGTCGTTCGCTGACTTCAGTCGACACATTCTTTACCTCGCCAAGTCGGGCGTGAAGAGCGAATCAAGATATGCATGGAGGCCCTCTCGATGCGGCGGGACTCTGGCTGGGACGAACCTGAGGGGCTGTTGAGAGTCTCCAATTCGAAGTGACGAGCGCTTGCCGGGAGGTCAGAAATTCGAGCCGCTCTTCTGGACCCCGGTGGCCCGCCATGAGTTCAATGAGCTCCAAAGACGACTTCTTCCGAACAGCTCCAGACCCAAACGGGTTTTCCACTTCGCAATTGCCGGGTGCCCCATCCTTTCGCGTTCTTTGGACTGAGTGTGGCCCGGCTTTTGACCTCGCGGGTTATACCACACAGTGGGTGCCCCGTTCTTGCGTTTTTTGCAAGGGCGGGAACCCGACTGCCGGCAGCGAGAGATTTTTGAAGTTTGCTGACGGCTCGACGTTTCACCGGCTTCCAAAGCGACCGTGAGAGAAATCACAGCCCGATGTGACACCTGCCCTTGCGCACGATGTCAACAGCGCAGATCATAGCCAAAGCGAAAGCGGTGTAAGCAGGAATCTGCCGATAGGACCTAAGTCCTTGCGGCTCAAGATTTTGCCCCTAAGCTGTTGACCGCCATAGATTACGTCGCGATTTTCCGCCAAATCAATGATTCCAATAGACGGTAGGGGAGGGGGGTAACCCGAAATCCACCGGTTTCCCAAAATGAAACTTGTCACGTGCAAACCTTCCATTCCTGCGACCGTGTAACGAGAGCAGTGCTTACCGCCGAGAACTAGCTCTAGCAGATGGCTCACACGCGCGGCGAGAAGTGGGCGTTGCCGAAGGTTTCTTCGTGGTCAGTTCATTTCACCTTCGAGAAGAGAATCAGTTCTCCTTTGGAGATGGGTACCTTGGTCGTGTATCCAACCAATTGTGAACGGTGTTAGGCATCTGCGACGCGCGTCTACTTTTCTCTCAAAAGGTCTTAGCACCTTTGGCGACGACAAGAGGGTTTTTTGTTGTAAGGTCGAATGAAGCCAAGGTCGTAACGGCGATACAAGTCGTGACACTTGAGAAAGGCAAACGCCGCGGTTGAAGGGCATTGGGTGGTGCAGTGGTCAGGATTTTAAGCGCTGTTATCTGTAGCGTCAGGATGTTCTCCGTAACATTGAAGACGCTGGCCGGTTGTGTGGTTTTGTTTGCCGGCTGCCTACAACTGCAAGGCATTCCGGTTGAAGCTGGCCAGCAGGCCGCGACCGTCAGCCACATTGCGGTCACCGACGACCATCACGATCTTCGTGTCGAGATTACCGCTACCGCCGCCATCACTCCTCTGATTCAAACCGCGACCGACCCCGACCGGTTGATTGTTGACATCCCTGAAGCACGGCCCAGTGCAGATTTGCGCGACATCGTAGTGAATCGAGGGAAGGTGAGAGTCATTCGCGTCGGACTTATTAGCACGAATCCACCAATTTCACGCGTTGTGCTGGTCCTCACGGGACCTACCACACACTATAAAGTGTCGCCGTTAGACAATACGATCGCGATCAAATTAAGCAACGAGTCCCGGAAACCAGGGAGCGAGTCCAGGTCAGCACCCGTGCCAGTTGCGCTCACAACCGAGCCGACGGTAGAGGCGAGACCTGTCGACACCACATCTGTGGTTGCTACTCCTCCGCCCGATCCATCCTCTGAACGCAGTCGCGCACGCTGGATTTTGCCGATTCTTCTCATGGTGACGGTTGCCTCGATGCTCGTCATTGCCCTCGTAGTCCATATTCAGAATAAGCGCGTCCGTCGAGGGCTCTAGGAAGGGCTCGGAGAAGTGTAGGAACAGACGGAACGTTCAGCGGTCCTTCGGACACTTAGCCACGCGAGAAGTGAGGCCGTCCCCACGGGTCTTCGTGGTCAGTTCATTTAACCTTCGAGAGCAGAATCAGTTCTCCTTTGGGAATGGGCACCTTGGTTGTGTATCCAACCACTTGCGAACTTTTTCGTGGCACATCCCGCGTAAGTCTGCTGACCGGCATGCCGATGATCGTAATGTCCTTATCGGTAATTTTCCTTCCGGCACCAAGGTCAGTCGCGGCAACAACGACGTCGATTCGCTCATCCGTTTTGAGCAGAACGCAGGCTGTAGAGGTAAATGCCAGTACCAGCGCCAGAAGCATTCGTGACCACTTCATGACAGACTCCCTTTTAAGGCCACATTGTATTGGGTATATAATGCAATCCCCTCGGTTTCCAAAGTGCAATTTCCCGGGCCATTGTTAGGGATCACGGGACCCAGCTTGCTTCCATTGCACCAGGAGACACTCAATGCCTGAGATTACTGTTACGCTCGTCGATCACACCAATTCTCCGCAACTCATGCCGCTGATCCAGAAGCATCTGGCGGATATCTTCAGCGATCTCTTGACTTCGTCCTCTGAGACGCCGCTGGTGAATATACGATCCATCGCAATGACCCCGAAGGCCGGCGACCAGGATCTGGTCCTCCATTTCGTGGACAATATCGCCAACTCGTACGTCGCCGCGAACATGCCTGGTCCGCCGATCACACCTGTGGACGGTGGCGTCACGCGCCCTGGGCCGAAAATGACGGGATCGGAGTTCTACAAATTTCCAACGGACAAAAATGGTAAGTCTTTGGGGCAGTTCAGAGCAATCGGGTATGCCAAGCTCGCTGCGCATGAGGCGATGCACAACGTGACCAGATTGAGCAACGAAAAACTGCATCCTCAAGGAGGCGTCGGAGCGTCACCCCCGCAACTTCCTGTGAACGACGCCAACCGCAAGGCGTTTCAAGCTGGCTTGGGTAACATTCCCGCCCAATTGCTATGATCGCGGGTAGTTCACGAGCTCCGGGCAGTGGTGGGAGTAAAGCGGCTAGAGAAAACCTGCAACACTACGTTCTCGGGCACAGGCAACGGCTGTTCATGCGACACGCCGGTCGACTTGATGGATTCTTTTCAACTCATCCAGGGCAAGGTGCGCGTTCCCCAATGCTTTCTGTTCCGATTGGTTGTCGCCGCCTGCTCGGGTCAGCGCCAAGGTTCGTTGGCCGATGGCTTGTTGTGCATCTGCAATTCTCTGCGGAAGCCGGCCAGGATCTAACTCAAAAAGTGCAGACAGATACAACTGACTCCATGACTGTTCAGATTGGAATCGCCCATTGTGACTATTCACGGGACCACCTCACCTGCAATTGAGCAATTTGGCCTAATCTCAAGCCGCCTGGCTTCGACCTATTCTGTCACCACTCTTCTTGCGTGTTAGCGTGCTGCGGAGCGCCCGTAAAGCGTGGGTCGCCGCGTCCACGGCTTGACGCTCCTGGAAGAATTCCATGTCGGCATGAAACAGTTCTCGGGCACGCAGGCTGAGCGCCCACTCAGCCTGGGCTATGCGCTCAGACACTTTGCTTTTATCTGTTTCGAATAATGCCGCTCTGTAGAGTTCTTTCCAGCTCTTGCTCACTGGAGAAACCGGAAATCCCGTTCGCATGCTGCGGATCCTCACTCAGGTATTATTTTTTGTCTGCTGACAAGTGCAGAAGGGCAAGCGGACGTTCCATCCCCGGTCAGTTCCGGAGACCCAAAGTGTCGCGCCAAAGGACTGCATCACAGCTCCACAGAGCGGGCAAGAGCGTTGTCCTGCATGCGAACTTTGATTAGCAAGAAACGCTGTCAGGGATTCGATCAGCTTTTGGCGGTCGGTTTGCGGGGACCGATCCATGGCACACCGTCATTTCACTTCGTTGGATAGTCAATAGGATTGACTGATTGGGCTTATGCTACGTCACCCCAATCCGCGTGTCTGCCTGACTTCGAACATAACTATGTGCGATATCGTACATAAAGGCCGGAGACAATATTGGGGAGAGTAAGCTGGGCGAACTTGTTATTGAGCGGCGCCAAGAAAACGGGGTGTCCCCTCTATCCCCAGATCTCTTGCCTTTCGCTCAGCCCGGAATTCCCCAAACTTTGACACGACCACTCCGTCTAACCTTCGCGTAGGGTGTAGGCTACTGACCAAAGTCGCGAGTCTACGGGCCAGCCTGCGGTGTACGAATCCCGCGAACGGTTTGACTTGCGGCTGTGCCCACGCCCATGGATTCAATTCAACCAAGGAGGCTCCTCCATGAAACGACGACCAATCTTCTTGCTGCTGGCAGTCCTTATTTTCACCGCCATCGCCTTGAGACAAGGCAAAAACAGCGCTGCAGCGGCGGCCGCACCGCAGGCGCAACAGGCGTCAACGCTGGCCTCCAACGTGGACCGCGAGGTTAGCGGCATCGAAAAGCAGGTCGTGGAAGCTGCCGAAGCCATGCCGGAAGATAAGTTCAACTTCTCTCCCGAGAGCCTGCACATTTCCGGCAGCGACTATAAGGGCGTGCGCACCTTTGCGGTGCAGGTGAAGCACATCGGGGCTTCCAACTATTTCATATGGTCGCCACTGACAGGCGACAAACTCCCGGAAGGTTTGAAAGATGGGAATGGTCCTGAGAACTTAAAGACTAAAGCCGACATCCTTCAGTTTCTCAAGGAGTCCTTTGCCCTTGGTCACAAGGCCGCGGCGACTTTGACAACCGAGAACATGTTGCAGCCGCCGGGTAGCGGTAAATCGTCGCGCTTGCACCTGGCCGAATTCGGCGTAGCCCACGCCTTCAACCACTACGGACAAATGGTCGAGTATCTGCGGATGAACGGAGTCGTCCCGCCCGCAAGCCGGGGGAAGTCAGACTGACGCCGCGAAAACGCAGCGGTCGAGCTCCGACATCATCCAGGGCTGAATCGGTAAGTGGTGCGTGTGATGCTTGCTCGAGCTTCTACGCCGTAACAGTAGGTTCCAACTGAATCGTCTTGGCAATCGCGGCCACTCGCCTATACGACTCGAGCCTGTCCGCATGTTCATAGGTGTCGGTCACAACGATCACCTCGTCCGCGGCGGTATCGTTTACCAGTTTCTGTAGCCCTGCTTTCACGGTTGCATCCGATCCGACGATCGCCGCGCTCAATCTGTTATCGACCGCCGCCCGCTCCAATTCCTGCCACAGCGGTTCGATGGAATCGACCGGAGGCAACAACTCGACGGGCTGGTTTCGAATCAGTCGCAGAAAGCGTTGCTGCGGAGTCGTGAACAACCGCCTTGCAGCCGCATCCGACTCTGCTGCTATCACCTGGACCCCGACCATCAGATACGGACTCCGCAACGCCTCGCTCGGACGGAACTGCTCCCGATACATTCGCGCCGCCGCATACAGATAATCGGGAGCAAAGTGCGCCGCGAAGGCAAATGGCAATCCCAGCATGGCAGCCAGCTGCGCGCTGAAGCCGCTCGATCCCAGCAAAGTAATCGGCACGTTGCTGCTCTGGCCGGGAATCGCTTTCACCGCCTGCCCAGGTCTTTCGGGACCTAGATAGATCCGGAGTTCTTCCAGCAGCGCGGGAAAGTCATCGCCGCTTTGCCTGAGATCCCGACGCAGAGCACGCATTGTGGCGAAGTCGCCACCCGGAGCGCGGCCCAGCCCCAGATCGATTCGCCCGGGATAGAGCGCGTCCAACGTCCCGAACTGTTCTGCCACCACCAGCGGTGCATGATTCGGCAGCATTACCCCGCCGCTGCCCACGCGAATCGTCTTCGTCGCTGCAGCAACATGTCCGATGAGCACCGGTGTGGCCGAGCAAGCCAAACCGGAGATCGAGTGGTGTTCTGCCAGCCAATAGCGCGTGTATCCCAAGCGCTCAACGTGTTGCGCCAGGTCGACCGAGCGGGCGATTGCGCGGCTCGCGCCCTCGCCGGCTCGCATGCCGACCAAATCCAGTACCGAAACCGGCAGTCCGTCACCCATCACGAAACATTAGATGAATGTGCGAGAAGTGCGATGCAATGGGAAGAGATGGCCTGTCTTCGTGCCTTGCGGGAGTTAGGGATGTTCGACTTTCTGCTTTCTCAGCTACATCGAGATTGAAGAGACGGCGTCGGTAGGGGAACTGCGGGCCAAGCTCTTGCGCCAGGGATGGCTGGGGGAGCAGGCCCGCTGCTGTGATCCGAAGTGCATCGGTCAGACCTTCTGCGCATGAAATCAGGCTGTGTTCCCAAGGTAGCGCGGACCTGGGTTCCGTAGAGACGTTGCTTGCAACGTCTCTGCCGGAGGCGTCTCGAAACGCATGCTTTCACAACACTGTGGCAGAGACGTTACAAGTTATGTCTCTAGGAAAACCCCTGCGGACGTGTGATGTAATGGGCAAGTGTCCTGGCTCACGGTTCTTAATCGCGAAGTTGTCGGTTGCAGTCGCTGTCCGCGCCTGGTCGCCTACCGCGAGGAAGTCGCGCGCGAGAAGCGCCGCGCCTATCGCGAATGGGAGTACTGGGGCAAGCCTGTGCCGGGATTCGGCGATCCCGATGCGCGTGTTCTGGTTATGGGCCTGGCTCCCGGCGCGCACGGCTCGAACCGAACCGGCCGTCCGTTCACCGGCGACGCCTCCGGCAAATTCATGTATCCGGTCCTGTATGAAACCGGATTTGCCAACCAGCCAACCGCGACAGATCGCGACGACGGATTGAAACTCAAAGATCTCTATATCACGGCCGCCGTCCGATGCGCGCCACCCGACAACAAGCCCTTGCCGCAGGAATTGGCAGAGTGTTCCATCTTTCTCGACCGTGAACTTGCCGGATTGGAAAAAGTGAAAGTCGTGGTCGCGCTGGGCAGGATCGGCTTCGACGCCTATTTGAATTACCTGAAGCGCCGCGACCTGCTTCTCAGCCGCCAACCGTTCCTCTTCAAACACGGCGCCCATTACCTGATGCCTGACGGTAACGTGTTATTGGCGTCTTATCATCCGTCGAATCAGAACACCGCGACAGGCAAGCTGACGCGGGAAATGTTTGTGAAGATATTCAAGCAGGCGGCAAACTTTGCCGATAAATGAAGGGAAGCGCCGCGCGGCGGACCGTGGAACCTTCCCCTCGATGGGGTTATAGCCGACAAAGCGGGTTACGGTGCGGGCGGCGCTTTCCTAAGAGTTGGTGATTGTTGATTTGATGATTGTTGAATGAAAATCATCTTGCGCGTGGGGTTTTAGTCAACAACTAAGAATCAACAATTTTCTCTGCCCCGTGAAACCCTAGCCTATTTGAGTTTGGTCACCATCACCTCCAGCCGAAACTGGCGCTTGGAGTTGGGGTCGTCCACCGTTCCAATCACCATCCCTTTGCTTACGGTCGCAATCGCGCTGGAGTCCATCTTCATTTGGCGGATCGCGGGACGCATGCTCTGCNNCGGCGCGGACGTTCAGCATCACATCATTTCCCAGCCAGGAGACGTCGCGGCTACCGCGGTCGCGCAGTCGGCACCAGATGCTGGTTCCGACATCTAGATACTGGATCTCGCTTTGCTTCACTTCGACGGGGACGCGCGTGCCAATTTTGAGTTCGCTCTGGTCACCAGAGTTGAGGTTCATCGCGTATTGCCGCGAATTGATTTTCTTTCCGTCCTCAATCTCGTTCAGCGTGAAATCGAGGCGGTAGCTATGTCCGGGTTCGCCAGTTTCCGCAGCAGACTTTGCCGGCGCAGAATCCTGGGCTCTCACTCGTATCGCTGCCGGCCCCAGCGTCAGGCTTGCCACCAGCGCCACTGCGACAACAATCTTCTTGAACATGTCGTTTTCTCCTTGGTGAATCGAATGCTTTTATTGCTTTTCGTCTCGTTGGCTGGCGATCCGCCGCCGCTCCTCGGTTTCCTGCCGGAGATCGTCCATCCTTGCCTCGGCAACCAGAGCCGCATGTTTGGGATACTGCGATACATAGGCGGCGAGAATCTTTTCCTGTTCACTCAACGGCAGCGGAGAAGGGAAGACATCGAGCTTCGGATTGGCGGCGACAGTCTCGTGCTGATACCGATGTCGCGGTCTTAGCCACCGTGCCGATTTGATTGGCTCCGCACTGTTCCCATCCTGATGTGCCAGATCAGGCCCAACCGGCGCTTGCTTCACCATCGAAGGACGATTCGCGATCGGCGTCTGCGTTGGTTCGTTCCAGTGCCACACCGCTACCGCCGCAATCACGAGGACCGCGGCAAGCGCCGCGAAACCCCAATTCCACCAGGCAGGCTGCGCACCCCGTGTGCTTGCCGCGCGCAGGTTCGCCAAAATTCGTTCTTCCAGTCCTGCGCGTGGCTCAACCGACGTGTATTTCGCTAGTGCCGCGTCCAGCGCGCGGTCTAGGTCGTCAGACTCTCTCCGATGACCTTCATGATTTGTCATAACCTCACCTCTGGCCTCGTTGAACCAGCTTCTCCTTGAGAATCTGCCGCGCCCGGAAGATTCTGGATCTCACGGCCGCTTCATTGATGTCCAGCGTGGCTGCGATTTCACGCGGCGACATTTCTTCG
>QIAL01000054.1 GCA_003225535.1 Acidobacteriota bacterium
TTCGAACAGTAGGCGCAAGCGAGCAAGAAACAATGAAGGTACTGACCCTAGCCTTGTTGTTCAGTCTGAATGTGGGGACCCTAACCCCACAGAAGCCCTTGCGCCAACCCACCAGCCAACTGTCCAAGCGCTCCAAAGGCGGACGCTGGTACTTCGCCGCTAGTGGACACGCCGTTTACTGCTACGGGCCGGTCATGACCGTTCCCGGCGCGAATGGCGAACTGCAAAAAGTAGCGACCTTCTGCCGTGACGGTAGCGCGGTCGTTCCTCTTAAAGACTAGCTTTCACGAAGCGAAAAACGCGCAGGTTCAATCTACCGAACTAAGAAGGCTCAACGGCTTGCGGATTCGGGCTCTGCCCCGGTCGCCAAATCCACAAGAGAATCATTCCAAGCGCAAGAAGGCAGTTCGCCTGCCACCGTTGAACAACATTCCTCACCGTAGCGAACTTGCGGACGCCGTGATAACTGATCAGGGAGGTCCCCAGCGCCTGCTTCGTGTGGGTGCCGAGAGAATAGTCTTCCTCGGCAAGCTGCTAGACAAAGCGGACGCGACGTCCCAATGCGCAGTAGTGCAACCACCCCAGAAATCTTAGCCGCCACGCTGGAAGGCTCTCTCTAGTCCTGGGACATTTCATACTATTCCTATTATGTCTACTATAATAGTAGACAAATACGTTTATTCCTGCTTAAATTGGAACTCAACTGCTCCCAGGAGTTGTGGATATGTCTTACGACACAAAGGGAATCGACCTCATCTACAGGATCGCCGGCCATCTCGCCGATGGCGACACGCTCGATGAAGAATTGGCTACCGTAATCGATTTTGCGGTTACGCTTACCCATGCCGGAGAGTGCTGCACTTTCGTCCGCGAAGGCCACGTGCTCGTGCCCTGGGTGTGGAAGCATGTGGAGCACGGTTCGGTCAATCGCATCCCCATCACGGTCGATGAAGGATTCGCCGCTGCCCTTTTGCACCACCGCACTCCCGTTGCGAATGTGCCGTTCTCCGGCTTCCGTGGCTTCCGCGACTGGCCGAAGGATCCGGGTGTATCTTTCGTGGCCGTGCCTCTTCTTTGGCGTTCTTGTCTCCTGGGCGCGATCGTTCTTCAGCATTCGCAACCGCGTCCCTACAAGCAGAACGATGTACGCCTGCTTTCCAGCGTGGGATATATCCTCGGCGCCGAGCTGCGGATGCTTCAGTTACAGAAGCACAATTCGGAACTCGTGCTTGAACTCGAGACCCGCAAACTGGTGGAGCGCGGCAAGGGAATCCTGCAGCGCGATCTCGGGATCACTGCGCAGGAGGCCTACCAGGCGCTGCAGCGGCAAAGCGAGGAGAAAAAGCGTCCCCTGAAAGACATTGCGCAGGCCATCATTCTGAACAGCGAAGTGCGTCAGAGCGCCGCAGTTCAAGCGCACTGAGTCAGGGCGCCGTCGCCAAGTGGGAAGGCTAGGGTCTGCAAAACCCTTAATCGGCGGTTCGATTCCGCCCGGCGCCTCCAAAACAAGTCCACGTCTCTTGCGTGCCCAAACCTGTCGGCTGAAGCCCTGCCCGAACCAATTATGGGCTGGTTCTCAATTCCCCGGCATCCAACTCGGAAACTCCGGCCACTTGCTCATCGCTTCTCTCGCCCACGCCGTGTTCTTGTCTTTGTGGCACGACGTACACGGATTCGGAATCCCATACTTATCCGTCATCTCCGGAGAGATGAACCGGAATGTGTGCGCGTGCACGAACGTCCCGGGCACGCCTTCGCTTTCGATCGCCGGCATATGACAGGCAACGCACTGGCTTCCCGGGCTGCCATCTTTGTGGTGGGTGTGTGCCTCAAGGGTGGCGGTGTGCGGTCCGTTCGGGCTCGAAGGGCCGTGACAATCCAGGCAGATCTGCTCCACGGGCTTTCGAAGCTGAGCATAGTTCGTGGTCCCGTGGACGTCATGGCAAGATGAGCATGTGATCCCGCGCCGGTACATCACACTCTGCGCAAAATCGTTTCCCTGCATGCGATTCTTGTGCGCCGTGCAGTCGGGGAAGTAGTAGAAAGTTGTCTGACCCAGCGTGCAGTCCTCCAGCTTCCAATAGTCCGCCAGCTTCAGGCCGACGTTGTAGCCGACCGGCCAGTCGTAGTATTTCCCCTCGATCGGACTCGATCGCGGCTGGCCTTGCGAGTGGCACTGGATGCAGGTATCGCTGGCAGCCACCGCATCCATCAGTCCCGAATTCACAATATTGGTGCGCGACGGATGCGCCACGTGCTCGCTAGCCGGGCCGTGGCATCGCTCGCAGCCGACGTTCCACTCCGCCACCTGCCTGGTATGAATGTCATAACCGACGGAGTGACAGCCGTCGCAGGTCGGCCCGGTGGGGCGCTGCATGTTGTCGGAAGGATAGAACGCGGTCCACCAGTCCCCGCCCTTATCGGGCACGTGGTAGGGACGCCAGGAGTGATCGGCGAAAACCCACTGCACAGGCAATGGGAAGTAGTCGTCGCCGACCTTGGTGAAGTAGCGCTGCTTCCACAGACTGCCGTACACGAATGCCACCTGGTCTTTCGTGAATTTCGCCACATTGTTCGTGGCCAGGTCGGGCGTGATGGCTTCGGGATGTTCGTGCGGATCGCGTACTACGTTCGCCATCGGCGTCTTCTTCCAGCGCGCGTAGATCTCCTGATGGCACTTTTCGCAGGACTGCGAACCCGTGTAGTGCGCCGAAGCGATGATGGTGGACTGCTGTTGCCGCTCCTGGGGATTGAGCGGGCCAAGGCTTCTCACGAAGAGGACTAGCTTCCATATGTCATCGTCTGATCCGGACTTGTTCCACGCCGGCATCCCGGTGAGCTGCACTCCGTTTTCGATGATGTAGTGAATCTGCCCGTCGGTGAGGCGTTGCGTCGGCGCCGATCGCAAATCGGGCACTCGCGGATAGACGTTCGACCCGACCGGCGTCTTCCCGCTTCCGTCGACTCCATGACACGCCGCACAGTGAGTCAGGAATGAGTCTCGCCCACCTTGCAGAAACGTGGGACTGGCGGCGACAGGATTCGCCCTGTAGCGTTCCTCCCCGGGGATCGAAAGGTTCCGCACTCCTCGCGCCACTGTGGCCTCCCATAGCGGTACTGGCGCGTTGGCACGAAAGCCGCGGCGGAGCAACAGATCGGCTCCAAAAGCCGCGAGCACATGGGCGTGCGTCCAATTTGCAGTCGGGCGCATCAATATCTGCGCGTATACAGCAACATCTCTGCGGGGTGAAAGGAACGTCCATGTCGATCCGTCCGGTGAAGCGCCTGATCAAATCCAAGCCCACTCTCGAAGGAGCGGGAGTCCATCTCCGCCGCGCGTTCGGCTTCGGCAATACACATGAGTTCGACCCTTTCCTGCTGCTCGATGATTTCCGCAATGACGTTCCGGAAGACTATCTGAAGGGATTTCCCTGGCATCCGCATCGCGGGATCGAGACGATCACCTATGTTCTCGCCGGAACCGTCGAACACGGCGACAGCATGGGCAATCACGGCGCCATTGCCGCCGGCGACGTGCAATGGATGACCGCCGGCAGCGGGATCATTCACCAGGAAATGCCCAAGGGCGACCAGACGGGGCGCATGCATGGTTTTCAGCTCTGGGCAAATCTTCCGTCTGCGTTGAAGATGACTGCGCCGCGTTATCAGGAAGTAAAGACCGGCGAGATCCCGGAAGTCACCGACGATGACGGAACGCACGTCCGCATTGTCTGTGGAAGTTTCTGGGGCAAGAAGGGACCGGTAGAAGGAATCGCAACGGACCCGATCTATCTTGATGTGTCGGTCCCTCCGGGGGAGAGAAAGACGTTGCCCGTCGAGACGACGCGTCATGCTTTCGCTTACGTCTTCGCCGGCAATGGCAAATTTTGCAATGCTTCCGGTCCTTTGGCTGTGCCGACAGAGAGCGTCGGATGGGCCGACACGAAACCGCCGTCCGATGCGGAGAATCGCGCGCTCGTAGTCTTCGACCGCGGCGATGAAGTCTCCGTGCAAGCGGGAGAGGACGGCATCCGTTTCCTCCTTGTTTCAGGCAAGCCGCTGGAAGAGCCGGTGGCCTGGTACGGCCCCATTGTCATGAACACTCAAGAGCAACTGCAGCAGGCGTTCCAGGAGCTACAGCAGGGAACGTTCCTGAAGAAGTGAAGACCGGCTTCACCACGAGGGCACAGAGTTACACAGAGGAAGAGCCAGTCTGCGGTTCCTTCGTGAACCTTCGTGTCCTTCGTGGTTAATGATTTTCATCCATGCCCGAACTCCCCGAAGTCGAAACCATCGCCCGAGGCCTCGCGAAGCGAGTCACGGGAGACGTCATCGAATCTGTATGGCTGGGCCAGAAAAGGGAGCCGCTGAAATCCCCAGCCGCAGAGATCGCCATGGTCCTGGATCAGAGCCGCATAACGGAAGTCCGCCGTATGGGGAAACACATAGTCTTCGACTTAGACCGCGTGCAGCATGCTCGTGTGGCGCGGGCACTCTTGCCCGCGAATGGCCAGGGGACTAAACGTAAGCAAAAGAAATCGAAAGCGACCTTATCCACTGCGCACAGAGAGGCGACCGGGAGCGTCCGCTCCACACTTGCCAGCAAGGCGCAATGGATCGTCCACCTCGGCATGACGGGCCGGCTTCAGGTCTGCGATCCGCAAACGGAGATCGCCAAGCACACGCACGCGATTCTCAAGCTATCCTCCGGCAGGGAACTGCGTTTCGTCGATCCGCGCCGCTTCGGCCGCCTGAGCGTAGCCTCCGCCGCCGGATTTGACGCGACTGGCGTCGAGCCACTTGAGGTCGATCTCGAGCGCTTTGTCGAATTGTTCCGCGGCCGCAAGACTCCGATCAAAAGCGCGCTGCTGAATCAAAAGCTCCTGCGTGGCGTGGGGAACATCTATGCCGACGAATCGCTGTTCCGCGCGGGAATCCGCCCCCGCCGCCGCGCGTCATCGATCACCCACGAGCAATTGAGGAAGCTTCACCAGTCAATCCAGGAAGTGCTGAAGGAAGCAATCGCATTGGGCGGATCGTCCGTTTCCGACTACGTAAACGCTGACGGCGAAGAAGGATTCTTCCAGTTGCAACACCGTGTCTATGGCCGCGAAGGCGAACCCTGCCTCGCCTGCAAGACTCCGATCAAGCGAGTGGTGATCGCGGGCCGCAGCAGCCACTACTGCCCCAAGTGCCAGAAATAGATTGCTGATGTCTGATTGTTGATTCGAGCTCTTATGGGGCTCTTCAATCAAAAATCAACGGTCATCAATCAACAATGCTTTTCTGTTACCCTCATCCGTTATGCCTGACTACTCAATCGGTGTCGACATGGGCGGTACCAACTTGCGCATTGCCGCCATCACAACAGAAGGCCAGCTTCTCGAGAAGATCACGCTCGGCGTCAAGGTCGCAATGGGCCGGGACTATGTTATCGGCGAGATGTGCGATGCCATTCACCGCCTCACCGAGCAGTATCGCGGCACCGGACGCTTCGTCGGCGCAGGCATTGGCGTACCGGGCATTATCGATATGGAAACCGGCATGATGCGCAAATCGGCGAAGCGATGAGATTGAGCGCCGGCTGGGAGCGAAGGTCTTCCTCGACAATGACGCCAACGTCGCTGCTCTGGGCGAGAAGTGGCTGGGCGCGGGCCGCGATGCCGACAATATGGCGATGCTGACTCTCGGCACTGGCATTGGCGGAGCCATCGTCCTGAAAGGGAAGCTCTTCTACGGTATGAGCGGCATGGCGGGAGAATTTGGCCACGTCACGGTCGAGCCCAACGGCGTCCCCTGCGGATGCGGAAATCGCGGATGCGCCGAGCGTTATGCCTCGGCCACAGCCATTGTCCGCATGGCTCGCGAGGCAATCGAGTCCGGTGAAGCTCCAGAACTTGCGAAAGCGGCGAGCACCGATCCCGAGTTCAGCGCGAAGTCCATTTACAACCTCGCCCTTCAGGGAGACGCCGCCGCCCAGCGCATCTTTCAGCGCTTCGGTGAAGTCTTGGGAATTCTTCTCGCGGATCTGGTCAATGTTCTCGACCTTGATATGTACGTGATTGGCGGCGGCGTAGTCAGCGCGTGGGACAGATCCACAGGCAAAAAAGGAAGGCGCGTCAGCGCAAATCGCCAACTACACCAAAAAGAAAACGATCATCACGCAGGCGTTGTTAGGCAGCGATGCAGGCCTCTACGGCGCGGCAAGAATTCCGGCGTCCCAGTAGCGCCGCCGTCACGGCGGCTGTGGAGGGGGCGTCTCGCCCCCACATCCGGACAATCACACGGTGCACGTGTCAGCCGCCTTGCGAAGATGTCGGCGCTAAGATCCTGTGCATCACCTCAAGAAATCCCTCATTCTGCGGCACCGTCCCAATGCTGATCCGGATGCAGGTCGGTGCTCCCCACGCTCCGAGCGGACGCACGCTGGCGCCTTCTTCCCGTAGACGAGCGCAGACTGCCGCTGCATCCTGCCTCAGATCGCAGTAGAGAAAATTAGCCCATGTCGGCACAACTCTGAACCCAAGGTTCGACAGGCCGACTTCCAGACGCCGTGCCTGCTCCGCATTGTGCGAAACCGAGCGCGTGACATGTTCTTCATCGTCGAGTGCCGCA
>QIAL01000313.1 GCA_003225535.1 Acidobacteriota bacterium
TATCAAGGAAACCTAATCGCAGCGGAGCTAAAAATGCAGCACGCAGATATTGTGTCTAAGGAACTTTTGGCCGCGCCCGGCATACCGACTTTGGGGGCAAAATGATAGAGGAAAAAGAGGCCCGAAAATGCACTGATTTTTTGGTGCTAGTTCGCGACACGGTTTCTGATGCGGAATTCGATGTAAAATCAGCCATCGAATCAGATTGCTCGAGTTTACTTCTTGTGCTTGCATCGGAGAAGCTAAAACACGCCGCTGTCTCTCTGGTACGCGCCGCTGATGAGATTCGCAGGATTGCCAACAAACTCAAGTCTGAGGCTACCGATGCCGCGTCCACTAACCGGACTCCTGCCTGAAAATCTTTGGCTGCAGAGCGCAAAACAAGAGGTGATAAACTTTCTTTCGAGCCAGCCCGCGCCGCCCGAATTGCGGCGCGCCTGGCTTTTGCAGTGGGCCCTGTGGGTCGGTGTGCGGTTGAATGCGCGCGATTATGCCAAGGTGACCGAAGGCGCGGTTGAGGTGAACGCCTAGCAATGTCGACCAAGAAAAACGGAGTGCCGTGTTACGACAACGCCGCGCCCGATGAGCCTCTCTTTGTGCTGCGCGGGAACGACACACTCGCAGCAGCGACAGTGCTTTTCTGGTGCAGCCTGGCGATAGACCACAAGGTTAGCGGCGCAAAAGTGCAAGAGGCTATGAACTGCGCCGAGGATATGAGGCAATGGGCACTAGACCACGGCACAAAGAAGCCCGACTAGTTTTTTGTCTGTTTCACCGTAGAAAGGGGAGAAAATGAGCAAGGAAACACCGTCTTACGATGTTGAACTTTGGCACACCCTAGAATTTACCGATGTAGAAAACGTATGTCTAAAAAAGTGGTTAGAACTTGCGTTGGGGATTTTCCATCCGCATCTCGCGGTTCAGGTGCTCGCCGCTGGATTGATGCTCGAGCACTACACTTCGTTGCTGCCTAGCGACCCGGAAAAACGCACCGGCGCGCAAACAGCCCTGCAGCAAAAACTTCTAGCAGACTTCAACCACTTTCTGGGCAAGGCAGAGCACAAACCGTTTTCGCTCCGTAAGCCTGGCGATATGACGCCAGTGCAGGAAGAGCCGAAGGAGTAGGGTTTACCGGCCTACACCGTTCTGCGCCGAGTGGCCGTGTGTGTGTTACGCAGACCAGGCGGGTAAGCGCATTGGGGCCAGGTGACTTCAAGGCACCGCCCGCCTGGTGACGAAAGAACAAAGCTATGGGCACACCCGCACAGCGCCTCGAGTCTGAACGTTTCCAGTTCCCTGGGATGGCTCCGCGCGAAGTACTCATATGGCGTCAATGGCTCGCCCTGCACCAGCACGAGTACACTGGTTGGCAGTACAACGTCCACATCGGAAATGGGATTGATCCGGGCCCGTCTTATCCGCAGGTGTACCGCGATCAGTACATCTTCAACACTCAAAAACGCCTTGATGCGCTTGCGTTTCAAGGCGAACAGCCTTTTGTTTTCGAGGTTAAGGACCGCGCCACGGGAAGCAGCATGTCCCAGTTGTTAGCATACAAAGCCCTGTGGCCTGTGACGTTCCCGAACACACCCGCGCCCGTCCTGGTGCTGGTCACAAACCGTGTGAGTGCAGATATGCCGATGGTTCTAGACGCGACCGGAATACGTCTAGACTTGGTTGACAACGTAGACTTTTCGGTGCTCCAGCCCGTTCGTCCGAAAGGACCATTTATGCCAAGGGGATAAGGGCTCGAGAGTGTATGAAAACCACGATGCTGATTTTGAGCAGTTGGATTGTAGCGTTGGACAAAGGGAAAGTGAAAATCAAGGGACGCGAGTTAACCCGCAAAGAGATAGACCAAATTGCAATTCCTCTCCTCCAGACCGTTGCTTCTGAGATTATGTGCGCGAGGAAAGATGAGCGAGAAGGCGAGTGGTAAGAGGCTAGGGCGGTGACGGAAACAGACTTCTTCCGAATCATGCAGAACAACTTCCCTAAATACGCGGTGATGATTGAGCGCGAGCCAGGCGGTGATTCTGCCAGGTACACCGTCGCCGTGGAGGTCGGCCCGATGAGTACCGATGTAACGGGAAGCACGCTCTTGCTTTGCTTCGAGGAGTTGCTCGATCACCTAGGACTCTAGGACCACGATCGGCTTTTTCACCGATCGGTGCGTTTTCACGGTTTCATGAAAGCGCGAAACCTGTAACTATTCGCCATTTGTTCGCTACGGCCATACCGCAGGCACCGAACCCTGCGCCAGCGGTTCGAAAAATGCGTTCGCCTATCTTTCGCCCTACTCGAGAACGAAAAGCCAAAGGCGCGCGCGCTCGCGCGCGGTAAGGATTTTCAAAAGGAATTCCTGAAAAAATGGGGTGGGCAGCGCGCGACTTTGGGTGGTGTCGCCTTCGTGCCAGGCATGCGCCGCCGTCGCGAACGGCAGGCCGTGCCGTCCTGCCGGGCATTCAGTGCCGGGCTGTTTGGCATCAGTTGCCAAGGAATGCGGCAACCCGGCAACAATCCGTTTTAGACCGGCTAGGAACCACTCAAAAACCTGGCAGGTCTCTGGGCCCAACCCACCCGGTTTTAATGCGCCATATCCGCCCCTAGGACGCTCGCCCACCGGGGTTAGGGGTCTTGGCGCGCGGTGATGCCCGGTAAACGAGGTCCGTACCTTCCACCCCTCGAGGGTAGAGCATAGGCTCCCGCGCCGCGACGAATTCAAGCCAGCGACGGAAGGACCGCTCGTCAAACGGGACGGTCGCCCGGTATTCCTTCCCTAGTTCGCGTACACGCTCATTTACGCGCCGCGCCCGCATGAGGTTTTTCTTGCTACCGTGCGGCCCGCGTTTTGGTAGTTGCATCATCTACGGGACTGTGGGGGTCGGTGGTGCTGGCTTCGCCTTCGCCGCCTTTGCCGCCGCCGCCGCCGCCTTTGCCTTCACCTTGTCCGCCGCCGCCTTCTGCTCAACTAGCAATTCCTGCTCGAGCAGGTCGGTTTCATCCTGCGTGTACCCTAGAGCCTGCGCGCCCGCCAGGTACTCGTCTAGCGTGATGACCGCGTTCATGTACGCGCGTTTCAAGAATCCAAGAGAAAGGTGTTTGTGCCTCGCCTGCGTTCGATGCGCCGCGTTCCGCGTCGCTGCGTCGCGAACCATTGGCGCAATTTTTAGCGTGCCTAGAATGCTGGTATAGGTTCCCTGGTCTATCCTGCCTTCCGCAAGATCCTGCGCAAGCATCCCGGCATACTCCACATCTAGCTTTTGCGTTTGTTCCAGTTGTCTAGCCTGAATGAGCAAGGGGATATCGCTAGAATTGAAACCGAGTTTTTGCAGACCAGTCAGCAAGTCATTGTCCGATAGCGCGCCTGTTTCGTTCAGTAGCAAAAGTTCCACTTGGTTTAACCGCGTGTACGTGTCCGCGATCAGAAGTTCTATGTCCCTGTCTGTGTAGCCTAGGCCAGTGAGCAGGTCAGCGTAGGTTGACCGGTCAATGTCACCGCGAATGAACGCCGAGGCAATTTGCTTCGCGTCGAGCACGTGGGGCCGATACTGCCGATTCAAAGCCTCTTGCAGCGGAGTTGCGATGAGCGTTTGAATGTACGGTTGCAAAGCGCGCCGCACCAGCCGACCTAGCCCGAGGTTTTTAGCCATCATTTCGCCGTACTCGCGAATCCCGCCTAGCCACTCCCACGGTAGCGCGCTCGAGAGAAACGCAACGTTGCCCTGCCGCACTGCAAACGACAGAGCAAACCCGATAAATGCCTTCGCTGCCTCTACGCCCTGTTCCGGTGTTAGTGGTGTGCCTGTCACACCCGGCAGCCCACCGATGCCGCCGCCCGCGTCCGGGCTTGCTGTACCAGTGATGAATTCATTGGCCAGCGTATTGAATAGATCACCGCCCACGGCACGCATGGCTCCCACGCGCCCACTCTGAAACTGTGCTTGCTGCAAGTCTGCCGCGCTAACTTCCACTCCGAGGGTGTCACTCAAAACCGCCGCGACCAGATTGTTGAATCCTGGCGTGTCTTGTCCCTGCGCCGCCGTAAAAAAGTTGGTGAGTAGCGCCGCAACATCGTCGAACGCATCCGCGACCATTGTCAGCAACGCCTTAAGGCCGTCTACAAGCGAAGTCCACAATGCGACCGCGAGGTCGTTCCACACGCCCGCCGTGCTGAACCCTGCCGCCGCAAGTTCCGCAGTGTTCTTTAAGTCCGGCGTAGTGACTACCGGGACTTCCGGGGGTTGGTCGCCGTTGCTCATTCTGCGTTGCTCCCTACTGGTTGACCGCTGCGCCTAGCTTAGATTGAAAGAGTTGCCGCGACGCCGCTAGGTCAGGCGGAAGTTGCCCCGAGGAATAGTAGGAGCTCTGCCGGTCGCGCAGCGATGAAAGCGAGTAACGGGCCCGCGCCGCATCCTGCTTCGCCTGCTCATCCGGTGTGAGTTGCCGGGTAACTGAGGTAAGCATCAAGTTGCGGAGTTCTGGCGCGCTGCGAATGATGGCAGCAAACAGCGGGTTGCGCCGCAAGATGAACGTGGGGTCTATCACCAGTTGCAGCCATGAGGTGACTTGATTCAGGTTTTGCCGGATGAGTTCGTATGCCTTTATGATTTTGTTCTCTACATCCGCCAGGCGCGCGTCCAGGCGCGCCGCCCACTTGAAACCCAACAAACGGAAAACCTGCAACACCCTTCGCACTTGGCGAATGATGTTCAGCATCGGTTTAACGAACTTGTTAAAATACGAATCGTAGAGCGCGCGCAGACGTTGCAGAAAACGCACCACGGGCCCGAAGATTCGCTGGAGTAGTTCCCGCAACTTCTGGTAAGCCTCGAGCAACTTTTTCAGCATCACCAAAATCACATCGTCCCAAATGCTTTTGAAAACGTCTTTGATTTTGGCTGCCGCTTCGCCTAGCGCAAGGAAGGAGTTGTTTAGACTCGAGAAAGATTGATCGGCGGTGCCCGACACGCCGTTCCAAATGTTCAAGCCTTGGTTGCCAAAGAGACCAGCAACGAAAGAAAGCAACTGGCTAACGATCCCCGGTAACCCGCCCTGTTCGCCTGCCATGTTCCGCCCCTCTGTTACGCAACAGGTGTCCCAACGCCCCCGCCGCCCGTTCCCCCGCCGCCCGTTCCCCCGCCGCCCGTTCCCCCGCCCGTTCCGCCTGGTGGTGTGCCGCCGCCGCCGCCCGCGCCGCCGTTGTCGAGTGGGCAAGAAAACGGCGGGATATGGTCGCCGTAGTTGTGAACGATGGTCGTCTGAAAAGTCATAAACCGGTAGTGCGTAGCGTCTTCGTACAGGCGCACCGTCGCGCAGAACGTTCCCACTTGAACGGGGTTTATGTCCAGGTAAAAATTCCAGTCTGCTCCCCTAAATCCAGCATTAAAGTCATCCCACCACACGCGCTCGAACACTGGATTGTTCGACACAAGTTCCACGCGCACAAATTTAGGTGGTGTGCCGTTTTTCGGTGTGCGTATCCACCACTTTGTAGGGTAGGGGTCGTCTCCCACTTTAGGCGGAAGGAAAATCCCGGCAGTAGCAAATAGCAACGGTGTAATCGGGTTTTGGTCTATCGTTGCGGCTTGCCCGAATTCTTGCCCCGCCTGCGCCGCGAGCCACGCCAACATTGGGCCAGGGAAAACGCGCCCGCGTTCGCCTGGCTTGCTTGCTGCGAACGTATTGACGCGCGGCTGCCCGGTAGTGATGGCTGCGTTGTAGGAAGACACCGCCTCGCCTTCTATCGGAATGCCTAGGCCGTCACTCTGCGCGCCAAGTTCCGAGAGGTCACCGTCAAAATTTGAAAGGAAGTCCGGCAGGTCTGCCGCGTGTGATTCGAGGATTGAAAAAATGCCTTCAAACTCATCCGCTTCGGTTGCTGAGGATCCTACGGTGTCGGAAAAACTCTGCGCGAATTCTGGTTGGCCTGGCGTTAGGTCTATCGCGTCGGGAGGAATCACTTGTGGGTAGCTTGGAAATGGTGCCACTGATCCTCTATCGTTGCCAGCCGATTTTCCATTTGTTGCTGTTGCTTGGCAAGGTCTTCTAACTGTTGCATGAGTTTTCCCGACTTGATTAGACTGTCGGCGAACAGCGTAAGAACCGAGAGCAACAGCACGCCAAATTGAATCCAGTCGGTTTTTCTTCTGGTGCCCACGGTGCCATCTTTCCTAGTGGTGCGTGCGCGATACCAGTTTTTGAGTCTGCTAAAATTCACGCGCCGTTCGCTGCCCACAGGTTACCCCTTCTACTCTACAAGCGCGCCGCCGCCTGGCGCTAATTCCGGAACTGCGATGCGTGGTCTGTCGCGCGCCGCGATTTGCTTCCGCGTCTGTCGTAACGCAGTTGTGAGCAGGTACTCCGCGAATTCGAAGTTGGGAACACTGCCGGTAACCGTAACCGTGTACTTGCGCGGGTCAAACGTGATAGTGAGCATGGGCACTGGAAGTTTTTCCACGCCGTCGCCGTTGTCAGCTTCGCTACTCAACTTTGGTTCGCCCCGCGCCTTCACTCCTGATGGTGTATTCCCACGGAGTTAGAATCGTGCGTCCGAGGTCTTCCGGGTTGGCTTTTTGACGCATCGGCTTTCCGTCCACGTAAGTCAGTTCCGGGTGTGGCCGTTCGTCTCGGATGGACTCGCGTCTTTTCGTGGTTGCTGGCTGTGTCGGCTTGCCCTGCGAATCAAACAGACCATGCACAAGAATTTCCGTGTCGCAAACGTGGTAGTACGCCGTCCCGTCCGGGTTGGTGTCCGAGTACGTTGCGCCGCAGGAATTGCACTTCCAGTTCACGTGGTCCCCTCTATCCACTCCTCAACGTTGAAACTGATTCCGTTGTACTGGTCGGCAGCCTGTAACCCGCCGGTCGCCGTTCTGATTCGCCAGCCAGCCATAAGCCGCGCATCGGGCGGTGTTGGGAGTAGTACATCACCAGAAAGGAACCCACCCTGCAAGCCAATAGAGACGCAACTGTAGTTCTGCGTCAAACTCGCTACCTGGCTAAAATTGGACGGCGAAGCGAAAAAGGCGACCACGTTATCGTCATAGACAACTGTGGTTTGACGGTTGGCGACGGCAGCGGATGTAACCAACGCAAACCGTGTGCTGATTGGACGCCAGCGTGCCCCCGCCGGCACAACTTGCGTTACCTCTGCGCCTGCCGCAGGGTTGGAGCCTGCGACGCGCAGAATCACGCCCGGGCCTTCCGTGGATGAACGGAAGGTGCCGCCGGGAAACGTGAGGAATTGCGGAGTGACCACGTAATCGCTAATCAAGCCCTGCACAATCAGCGTGCCAGGTAAGCCGCCGCGTATCACTCCCACTTGAACAAAGCACTGACCGCGCGCGATGGTCGCGCCAGCCGCAAATACGGCGCAAGAGAGCAAGTACCCTTCCGTAATGTTAAGAACGGTGCTATTGAGCACGCGGTTTGAAGACGGGAAGGTTGGAAAATCATTCGGCATAAGAACGCCGTCCGGCCGCAAAACGCGAACGTGTAAGCCGACGTTGACGCCTGGCACACTGTTCCACACGCGAAACAGCAGGAGGTCGTCACGGGAAATGTAGACGGAGGTCGGAGGTTCTACGTTCAGGAACTTAAACGTAACTTGCGGGCCCGAGGTCGCTGTGACGTAAGGCGGGCGCGCCGCTGGTATGTCAACGCCAGGTGTCGAAAATGCTCCCGCGCCTCGGTTGCGTTCTTCGTCCGTCGCCATTTAGTCCACCAAGCAAAAGGGGCGGGCGGTATGACCGCCCGCCCCGCTACTGCATTCGATTCGCACTTTAGCGAATAGATTCTCTCTAGACGCCCGGCTGCGCTGCTGGTAGCGCCGCGCCAGGCACCGAACCCTGCGCCAGTTCCACAAAGAACAGTGTAACCACAGACGTAACTGCAACCTGCTGTGAAACACCGTCAACGATTATTGCGCCTTTGTTCTGGCTGTTAAAGACGGGAATCATGGGGATACCCGTCGCCGCAGTTAGCGAGATAAACCAGTTGTCGGTTTCATCGCTAAACGTGGGCTCGCCAGGAAACGACACGCGAAGGTTCGCCACGTCAACGCCACGCACCGAAATGGTTGCAAGGCGAGTGTCGCACACGCCGCCAACGAGAGCATAGTCTGTGTTGGCCTTGAAATTGTCGTTCGTGGAGTTCACCGCGACGCCGCCGGTGTATCCTCCACCGACGCCAGTTGTGATGCTCACTTCCTGGCCCATGATGTTGACGCCGTTCTTTTTTAGCGTCGGCTGGTCGATGAACCGCCCGGCCAGACCAGGAACATCGTCGTACCAGATGAGGAGCGATCCGGTTTCTATTTGTCCGCCCACAGCACTCCCGGTTTGCTCCACGATGAGGTTGTCCTGCGTAAAGAGTTTTTGCGCAACGCCCGAGGTCAAACGTTCTGGGATTTTGTTTGACACAATGTTAACAGGGGTTCGCATGCGTATGCCCTGAACGTTGTCATGCAAGCGCGGAGAACGCACACGCATAACCCCGGCGACTTGATTCCACGCCCACGCGCCAACAAGCCAAATATTGCTATTCGGCATTGCCGCGCGCACAGCGAGCGTGTCGCCGGTCGCCATCGTCCACGGCGTAAACACTGCGCCTGGTGCGGTTACAAAACCCGTTACTGTATCGAGTGCTCGAGGCATTGTTTACTCCCCTTCGAGAATTTCAGGCGGGAACCCTTTTTCGTTCCACTCTAACCGCTGCTCTTTTTCGTTTGCGTTGAGTTTGGCGAATTGTGTTTCCGCCTTTGCGAGCGTGGAAAGATCAAGGCCGAACAAATGCCGGAAACCTTCGCGCGGTGTTTTTTCTGTTCCTGGCTCGAGGGGAACCGGCTGACCCGCGCCGCCGCGTGCTGGGTGTTCGTCCGCAAAGTCAAAGCCGTGTGTGGTGTGCGTTTCTGTCGCCACGCCTTTAAAGTCCGGGTGTTTGGGGTGTCCTACCGGGTAAGCTAACTCTGACATTAGTGCTCCCTAGAAAGTTTAGGGGCGGTGGGTCTTGAGGACCGCCCCTGCCGCACGCAGTAAGGAAAACTAGCCGCCTTGAACGCGCGCCTTGTTTAGCGCTGTTTGCACGATCACGCTTCGCTGTTGGTTGCGCGGGTCGCCTCGAGGGAACCGCTGCCCGAGGTCGAGGCCCGCAATTACGTTTAGAAACGGGCCGAACCGGTTGGTGTACTTCGGCTGCGCCGCGTTCACGCCTGGCGCGTATCGCTGCGCGCCTTTACTCGCAACGCCAGCTTTCCATCCGGCAGTTCCAGAACGGGCGAGCCCTTTGCTGAACGTGTGGTTTGCCGCCGCATTCTGAACGGCTGAGGCCCATTGTGGCTCCGCATTCGCCGCAAGTTGCGCCTGGTCCGCCTGGCTATTTGCTACACCGTTCGTGTAGTCATTCACCGCAACGCCAGCACGCGCCGCCCACTTTGCCGCCGCTGCCCCGATAGACTTTACTGAGATCGGCATTGATGCTCCCCCCTGTGCAAATTAACTGCAAAACCGGAGAAAACTTTTTGACCGCCGCCAGGATAAAACCCTACTCGCGCCGGTTTGTCAACAGCCGTACAGAGGAAAATCTAACCTTTTACACAGGGTTAAGTTCCAAAGAATCAATACCTTTCGCCTTAAGGCGAAAGTGTAATTATCGCAAGTGTTTTCAGTACCTTGCGCCAGGTTTTCTGGTGAAATGCGGTAGCCACTTTTGCACAGCGACAATCATCATCATAGAGTTAGCAAATATTTTTAGTTGACTAGGTGTACCTACAACACCTAATCTCAAGTTCAAGTGTATTGTAGTGATGAGTGCTGTGGAAAAGTGGAAAAAAAGGTGAAAAACGATGGCGATGCAGGCGATTACTGTTCGAGTGAACGGCGCGCCGCCGTTGGTCGTCAAAGCGCGTGTAGAAAACGTGCGCGACTTAGGGCGTCTTTTTCGCAAGGCCGCAGCGAGCATCCGCGCAGCAGACAAATTGCTGAACGGTTACGCCGCCGAAAAGGTTGGAAAAGTGACAGTCAGACCGGAATAGGTGCGGTGACCTAGGAGCCATAGTTATGTCCGTGCATTTGTGTAGGTGCTGGATGAGTGGAACCACAAGCATGTGTTTAACGATAGATGCTGAACTGAAAAAGGAGTTGGGATTATTGCCACGAGATGTGATCGGTTTTCGTGTCGTAAATTCGGGTGGTAAAAAACTGCTCGTGGGAGAGAAGGTTCCGATGCATCAAATTGCGGTGCTAAAAACCATGCCGGAAAACGTCATCAAAAAGGACACCTAAAATGATGCGAAAAAAGGGCCTCTTTTTTGCCCACTTTTCAGGAGGGTTTTTCCGATGCTAAAAGACGCAACGCAAATCGTTCACTGGCCCGGCGAAGATTGGCCCGCCTGTGATGAGCACGCATCGAAACTATCTTCTCTCGCGAGGCGTCTAGGTTTCACAGTGACCATGACACCGTGCGAGTCCTCGGCAGTGTGCTTGAGCTGTCTTAACGAGGAAACGAACAGGAGGAAACAAAATGGACGATGACCGACTGAACGAAGTGGAATCGCAAATAGAATCACGGACAAGTAGACTCCTGCGCCGTATTGCCGACTTAGAGAGAAGACTTGAGGACGCAATCAGTGACGTAGAGCGTGCGATCAGTCGGGCGAACGATAAAATCGCAGACCTCGAGCGCAAGGCGAACTACAGGTGAGACCATGCAACTTAGTGAACTAAAACCTGGTCACTTTGTTCGCTGGCTCTACAAAGACAACGACACGTTGCTTTGCCGCCTGCGATTCCTTGGCCGCGACTATGTAAGTGTGCAGGTCGTAACAGCGACAGAGCAGCAAGTCTTAGAAAGTGGATACGGTGTCTCGGATGTGGTGAACGTTTCACCGGAAACCTTGCGGCCCGTAGATTGGAAGATTCCCAATGCCTGAGATGAAGTATATTCCGCTCGAGCAGTTGATTGAACCGCCGAATCCGATGCGCCTTGCGATGGACGATGAAAAGATGACAGAACTTATTGACGACATAAAGGCGCAAGGTATACTTCAGAATCTAGTTGTCGTGCTTTCGGGTGACGAAGGGAGCGCGGTCCGGCCTATCAGCGGAGAGAAAACCGCTAGTTACACCCCCGACCGTGCTCCACTCTATGAGATTGTCGCAGGTCACCGCAGATACAAAGCAGCCTGCGCCGCTGGCCTGAAAGATGCTCCTTGCCTCATCTTCACAGACGCCACGCTAGCGAAGCATGCCGCGATGAGCGCGGAGAACACACTCCGCGAAGATGTGTCGCCCGCAGAAGAAGCCTACTGGTATGCAGAACTAATCGAGAAGTACGACTTCACCGAGGAGCAACTTGGAAAGACTGTCCACAAGCCGCTGAACTACATCTACACCCGCCTAAACCTACTAAAAGGCAATCCTGCCGTGCTCGAGGCTGTGCAACAGCGCAAAATCGGCTTGAGTGTCGCAAGCCAACTAAACCGTGTGGACAACGACCAGCATTGTCGCTACTTGACTTACCTGGCTGTCGAAGGTGGTGCGACCGCGAAAATGGTAATGGAGTGGGTTACCGAATACAAAAAGAACGGGCCTTCTCCGGTTGTAGATATCACCGCGTTCAAAGAGGCGGGCGCAAAAGGCGCGGCAGACCACGGGCCCGCAAAATGCTTTCTCTGTAAGTCCAACAGTTACCCGGCAAATATAGTGTGGGTACCGATTCACGACTTCGAGCGCGACCAGATTTTGCGGCAAATCGAATCGTTGGGCACGGTGCCCGCGCAGGATGAGGAGGTCAAGCCGTGAGTGACCGCAAGCTACTGATTGAAGGCCCGGACCTAGGCGCTTGCTGTGCGTGTGGCGGTTATAAGAACGTTCGCAACGTGGTGTTGTTCGACTTTTCCGCGCCAGTTCCGGGAACCGGGTGGGGTTGTGTGGTGTGTCACATTCCCAATGAAGGTGCGGTTGCGGCGCTCTGTGATGAGTGTGTCGCGTATGACCAGAAGCCTACGCGTATTTGTTTTGGCTATCCCGGCGAAAACAGGCGCGTGCCGATGCCGCGCCCGGTTAACCGTAAACCTTTTCACCACGACTCAAGTTTTCACTAGATCAGAAAAAGGAGAGTCTATGTCTTCATTCGCAAAAATCGTTGTTTGGGTCTGCGTTGGTGTCGCCGTTCTTTTTACACATTGGGTGACGCCGCGCGCAGTTACCGACTTGCGCGCAGGTCTCGCCATGCTGTTCGTGGTGTGGTGCTCCCTGTCGTGTTTGTGGTTCGCGCGCCAGTTGTTCCGGTTTGTGGTGCGGTAGCAATGGCGTCCACTCCCGATAGCAAGATGACTGAAGCCTTGACAATCATCAACAGTTATATCCGCATGCTGGAGTCCGGCCACGTGAAAGAAGGATTATGGATGGCCAGCAAGGAAGAAACCGAATTCGGGATTGTGCTGTTGCACGCCGTGGCAGAAGATATCGAAGCGAAGGATGGCAAATGAGCCATGGGCCAAACTTGGCCGTGTCGCCGTGCTGCACCCTGCCGCTTGTGCTGGTCGCTGCTGGCATGCGCCACGCAAACCATTACAGGTGCTCCGAGTGCAACGCGGTTTTTGTTTGGAGTGGGTCGGAGTGGGTCGCGTGTCAAACCCCGGAAGAACACCTAGCGATCACCAGAATTGAATTAGCGGCCCTGAACATCCGCCGCACTAAAGGAAATTGGGAGCCATGAATTACATAGGCGCAAGATGACCGACGCATTGACGATCATAAACTCGTACATTCAAATGCTGCAAGGCGGGCGCGTGAAAACAGGATTGCGCGAAGCCAGCAAGGAAGAGATCGAGTTCGGTACCTCACTGCTGATAGCTGTGGCGGCAGACATAGAAGCGAAGGAAGGCAAATGATCCCGCGATCAGCAACCTATCCGCCTTGGCTCCTGTAGAGGTTCAACATGAAGCGAGAAAAACGGCGTTTTTTAGTGCCTCAACCGATGGCCACTTTTCCGCTCGAAAATTACCCCGTTCCCAGACCCCATTTATTAGGGGGTGAAAAGGTGCAAGTTTTAGCGTTCAAAAACGAGCATGGAAAAGTAGTCGAAAAATGGCATCTTTCTGACACCGATATTCGGTGGTATGAGGTGAGCGAAGATGGAGAGCAAAAGGTGGAATCCGGCACACTGGAAACACGAGAAATTGAGTAGGTTTTTGAAGCACGTTTTTTCGCATGCGACAAACGAGTGTGCTGCGTTCACGAATCCGTATCAAGGAAACCTAATCGCAGCGGAGCTAAAAATGCAGCACGCAGATATTGTGTCTAAGGAACTTTTGGCCGCGCCCGGCATACCGACTTTGGGGGCAAAATGATAGAGGAAAAAGAGGCCCGAAAATGCACTGATTTTTTGGTGCTAGTTCGCGACACGGTTTCTGATGCGGAATTCG
>QIAL01000055.1 GCA_003225535.1 Acidobacteriota bacterium
ATCTATTACCAACTGAAGCAGCAGGCAATTGATCCCGGGTTGCTGCAGATGGGAGAACGCGGTTCCGAAGAAGCAAAAAGAACTTCGATTTTCAGCGCGCGCATTGTGCCGATACCCGCCTTCGGGACGAAGCGGCTCGAGATCGAGTATCACGAGTCGATCCCGGTAGAGAATCTGAAATCATACTTCGCCATTCCGTTGCGGCCGGATGCTTACTCGACGCAGGCTGCCGCGCATCTGCGTATCGACTTCGAGTTCCACTCGGCGCAACCCATTCGCAATTTCCAGGCACTGGCGAAGACGTTCCCGCTGCAGTTGGACCAGAACACTCCTCATCTTGTGCAGGGACACTTCGAAGGTCAGAACATCAATCTCGGCGAAGACTTTGTGGCCACATACGATGTCGATCCGGCAGCGGCTGATACGTTGCAACTCCTGACCTACAGGAACCCGGTCAGCGGCCAACCATCGCCGACAGAAACGGCTCCGGTGCGCAGCACGAGCGAGCCCGGGTTCTTCGAAGCCCAGGCGTTGCTTGGCTTCGGAGCGAACCTGCCCGCTGCGGACAATTCAGCGACCGGCGCTCCGAAGATGGTCATTGCGTTGTTCGACACCTCGCTCTCCATGCAGTGGGAGAAGCTGGAGCGCAGTTACCAGGCTCTTGAAACGCTGCTCCATTCCCTGCGGCCGAGCGATCATTTCGGGATGGTGCTGTTCAACAGCGAAACGCATGTAGTGCCCGTGGCTTCGGCGGAGCAAGGCAACATCCAACACGCGATCGACGCCGTTCGCGCCACCCGTCTGCGTGGAGGCACTGATCTGCAGGCTGCGCTGAAGGCTGGACTGGAACAGTCCGCGTCGCCCGGGGCAAGCAATACTTATCTGGTCATTCTCAGCGACGGCGGGGCGACGCGCGGCCCCATTCTGAATGGCAAGCTCGCTGCGTGGTACGCATCGGCATGGAAGCAACTTCCCGATACACAGCGGCCCCGCACTTACATTCTCGCGGTCGGCGACGATGCCAATCTGCCGCTGTTTCGCCTGCTCGCGCAGCAGGACGGATTGCTCGAACACGTGCTCTCGACCGAGCCCATGGAGTTCAAGCTGAATTCCTTCCTGTCGAAGATCGGCCGCAGCCCAGTTGGGCAACTAAATCTCTCGGTTAGTCCAGGTGATGCGGTTCATACTGTTTACCCGCTGCAGGCGGCAACGTTTTCCGGATCGCTCGCCTCGTGGGTGGGCCAGTATGACGAGCCGCAGGAAAAGGTCAGCTTTACCGTTCATGGCGTTCGCGATGCAACTCCGGTCCAGATCGCGGGCAAGACGAGCCTGCCGAAAGAGTCCTTCGATCATCCGCAGTTGCCGCGGCTCTGGGCTCGCGCCCGAGTAGATGCCTTGCTCGAGAAGATCGAACGCGACGGCGAGGATCAAGCGATCATCGACGAGATCATCCGTCTGGCGCGCAAGTACAAATTTGTTACGCCGTACACATCATTCCTGGCCGTTCCGCGAGCGTTGCTGCGGCCTCGCGTCATCCGGCCCGGTGATCCCATCCTCCGGATCAAGACCGACGAATCGATCGTCTCCGTCATTGCAGTTTTCCCGTTTGGACTGGTCCAGCCGCTTCGGCATTTATCTTCCGAGGATGTTTGGCAGACTCGGTTCCTCGCTCCGACGGACATGCAGGATGGAACGTACACGGTGCGGCTGATTCTTCGCGATCAAGCCGGCCATACCTATCGCGAGTCGAAGACATTCGTCATCGCTAGCAAGCCGCCAGTCGTGCAAGTGAAGCTCGACCGAAAGCGCTTCCAGCGCGGCCAGAGCATCGTCATGAAAGTCAGCGCTTCAGAGAGCACGCGGACTCTGGTGGCGCGCATGGATGGTGCGGCGCCCGTTCCACTTCGCTGGGACGCCAGGTCCGGCACCAATACTGGCGCACTGATGATTCCGGACCAGATGATTCCTGGCACTTACAAGCTGACTGTTACTGCGGAAGACATCGCCCACAATATTGGAACGCAGGAGGTGCAGATTGAAGTACTTCCTTGATTCATCGACCAAGCGCAGGCGGCTGATGTTGCCCGGAGCTCTTGTCGTCTCGGTGGGTGTGACTCTTGCCGCGATGGGTGAGCTTCCCTCCTGGATTCGTAACGTGGAAGCGAACAGCGCAATCGAAGCGGCTCTCTTCCGCATGATGTCGCTGCCGAACGGAGCCATCGCGTTCCGTCGCCCTCCGAGCGAGACCCGCCCGGCCCTCGGAGAATTAATCAAAGGGCAACCTCGCAATGCGGAGCTCTATTCTTTGCGGGCACTCGAAGAGGAACAGCAACTTGATTTCGCAGCGGCAGAATCCGACTGGAAAGCGTACGTCGAGAATTCGTCCGACAAGATCGGTGCTCAACTGGCGCTTGCCGATTTCTATCACCATCGGCTGCGTCCTGCCGATGAGATCAAAGTACTTTCCTTGGTGGCGACGGCGTCGCCCATCGCGTCGGAGAAGCTCATTCCTCCTGTTCAGCAGCGTAGCTGGCAGACCTTCGAGCGAATCTTCGCCTTGATTCAGGACCAGGGACTCCCGAAGGAAGTCTCGGTCTCCCTGTATCGCGCGTGGATTGCACGTTATCCCAGGGAGCAATCGCTGTACGCTCGTTTCCTGGAATTCCTGGTAGCGCAGAGGGAATACGCGGCCGCTAGCCCACTGATCAGTGACTATCGTAAGCAATTTCCCGAAGATCAGATCTTCCCCGTGAAAGCCAAGGCGATCGTGGAGTATCGCGAGGGATCTGTTCGTGAAGGATTGGCGGTCTACGAGCAGAGTTTTCAGCCGCTCTGGGATCCGCAACTGGTGAAGAGCTATTTCGATCTTCTGCGCCAGACACAGAATCTACGCAAGTTTCGCGACGACGCCCATGCAGCGTTGGTGGCAAATCCGCAGGACCTGAACGCCACGGCGCGTATCTTCTATTACTACCAGCAGCAAGGCAAGAATGACGCGGCACAACAGGCGATTGCCGAGTTTCGGTTGCACAAGGAAGGCGCGAAAGCGTCTTGGACCTCGCAGGAACTCTACATTTGTGCGCGGCTCTTGGAAGACATTCACTCGTATCCGGAGTCGGCCCGCTATTACTTCGCGCTTTACAACAGCAAGGAGTTGCCCAACGCACAGGAGACTGCGATCGCTGGCCTCACCGGAATCTTGCTGACCGCGCCGGAGACTCCCATCCGCCTCGGCTCCGGCGAACTGTCAATGTACCGGGATATTGCGACGCTCGACCAGGGCCCCGGATATCTCAATGGAATTCTGTCGCTAATCTTGAACACGACGCAACCGGCGAATCAATACTCGGACGAAGAGCAGCGTGCGGTGCCTTACTTCCATCGATCTCGAGCTGCTGAACTGCTGACACTACTCGATAGCAAGTTCCCCAACGTCACTCGTCGCGCCGAATTGCATGCTCAGTTGCTCGAGTTCTATGCCAACTCCGGGGAGAGTGATGCCGTCATCCAGGGCGGCAAGGATTTTCTCGCGAGCTTTCCCAAGGCCCCGCAGCGCACCCCTGTCGCTCTGCTCATGGCGGACGCTTACGCGCGCAAGAACAATACGAAAGATGAATTTGCCATCTACGATTCTGTGTTACAGGAATTGGCTGCGAGTGC
>QIAL01000056.1 GCA_003225535.1 Acidobacteriota bacterium
GAGGATGAAAAGCGGTGGAGAGACGTTTCTTGAGGTCTAGGGACTTGGTCAAGGCGTTCCAAAATTGTGAAGTAAAAATGGAACCACGGTCGGAGACAATAGAGTCAGGAATGCCGTGGAGGCGAATAACATGGTGCAAAAACATCTTAGCAAACTCGGGCGCGGAAGTTGTTTTGTTGCAAGGGGCGAGATGGCACATCTTGGTGAGTCTGTCAATGACGACGAAAAGAGAATCGTAACCCTTAGAGATGGGTAAGTCGGTGACAAAGTCGCAGGATATGCCTTTCCATGGGCTAGAGGGAACTGGTAACGGCGCAAGCTCGCCGTGCTTGAGGTGGCGCGGGGACTTGCCGCGGGAACATAGGTCGCACGTAGAGACATACTTCTTGACGTACGAGGTGATACCTGGGAAATAATAATTGCGTAGCAGCAATTCAAGGGTCTTGGCCTCTCCATAATGGCCAGCTAGGGGATCGTCGTGATGCATCTGCATCAGCTCGACGCGTAACGCATCGTCATGCGGAACGTAAACAAGGTTGTCATGTAGGAGGAGTCCGTCGTCCTGCCATGACCATGGCTTGGGAGGGTTATCGCGATATTCTTGGGCTAGGGGGTCCTTATCAAGGGCCTTGATAAAACGTGAACGCAAGGAAGATTCGGGGGTCGTATTGGCGTGCACTCCAATGTGACTTGGGAACGTTTCCAGCGGTGTGGCGGTGGTAGCGGTAATAATGGCGGTGACATGGGAATCGGGGTACAGCATCCGAAGAGCTGAGCGTGGGATCAAGGTACCGGTGGGGATCTCCACATTTTCCATATAGTCGGGACGGCGTGAAGGTCCATCGGCGGGATTCTTAGTCCCCTTGATATGAACTAGGACAAAGTCGTAGTTCGCGAGGAATTCTGCCCAACGTGCTTGGCGCCTGTTGAGCATCTTGGTAGTCATAAACGTTTCGAGGTTCTTGTGGTCGGAACGTATCTGAATGGGGTACTTGGCGCCTTCGAGGTAATGGCGCCAATGCTTCATGGATTCAATAATCGCGAGCATCTCACGATCATGAATATCGTAGTTGCACTCGGCCGGTATGCATTTACGCGACCAGAATGCTACGGGGTGTAAAACTCCGTCATGGGGTTGGCTAATAATGCCAGAAATTGCGGCACCAGACGAGTCTGCGTGCAACGTGACAGGGAGATCTGGATCGAAGTGCTTGAGAATCGGGGCCGTGGTAAATGATGTTTTGAGTTTCTCAAACGCTTCTTGAGCTTGGGAAGTCCATAAGAATTTGTTGGACTTTCGGAGGAGATTGGTCATCGGTAAGACCACACGGGAATAGCCTTCGATAAATCGGCGGTAGAAGTTAGCGAAGCCAAGGAAGACTTGGATATCGTGGACAGACTTGGGAACGGGCCAATCGAGAATGGTGGCAATGCGTGCAGGATCCATCTCGACGCCTTCTGGGGAGATAATGAAACCGAGGAAATTGGTTCTTTGGACGCTGAATTCGCACTTCTCGAGCTTGACGTATAGCTCGTGCTCTTGGAGACGTTGAAGCACCTTTCTAACGTGCTCGACATGTTCTTCATGAGAGCCCTTCGTATACACGAGGGTGTCATCCATATACGCGATACAGAATTCGTCCAGATAATCACGGAGGGCGTTATTGATGTAGGCTTGAAACGTGGCGGGAGCATTGCATAGACCGAAGGGCATGACAAGGTACTCGTAGTGGCCGTACCTAGTGCGGAAGGCTGTCTTTGCTTCGTCGCCTTCGGCGACTCGTAAACGGTTGAACGCATCTCGGATATCTAGTCTCGTGAACTCCGTGGCGCCTTTGATGCGGTCCATGATTTCTGTCATGAGGGGAATAGGGTACCGGTTCTTGATAGTAACCCGATTCAGTGCGCGGTAGTCGACGCATAAGCGGAGGCTGCCATTCGGCTTCTTGTCAAATAAGACGGGGAACCGTAGGGGGACGTGGAAGGGCGTATGAAACCCATTTTCATTTTCTCGGCTAGATAGGACTTGAGGACTTTGAGTTCAAGTTCCGAGAGATTGTATATCGGGCCGTAAACAGGCTTGGCACCATCCTCCAATCGGATGTGATGGTCGAGGTGGCCTCTGTGCGGGGGCAACTTGGTGGGTTCCGTTTCCGAAAATACTTTGGCAAGGTCTTTGTAACATTCAGGAATCTCGGGGGCTTTTCCTGACGTGAGGGAATTGAGTTCCGCTTCGGGGATTTCTCTAACAAATGCAAGGAAGACAATGTCGCCTTTCTCAATGCGCGTAGTCATAGAAATGGGGATCGGATAACGGGATTTGCGTGGGGAGGATCTGCGAAAAGGCGCAGAATTGCATGGCACGGGCTTGACACGGGGGCGTGGCTTGGTTTGCGTGGGGCTTGGATTGCATGGTTCGGGCTCATCCGACACAGTTGGCGAACGGGGCGCGGGTACTGTGTTCGGAGGTGCGGGATTGCTAGGAGGACATGGCGGCGTAGGAGGACATGGTGGCGGCGCAGCCGCCATAGGCTTGATAATAGTACCGGGAATACTGGGGACAGTAGGGTCGCGGTACGTGAGGGTGCGTTTCTTCCAATCGATATTTGGGTTGACCCTTTCGAGCCAAGGCATTCCCAGGATCATCTGATTGGAACCGAGGGGAGCAACTAGGAAGGTCTCGTGGTGTTCGACACCACCGAGGGTGAACTTGAGTGTAACGACACGGTTGGCATGAATTAACTTTGAACCGTTCGCAATGGTAACGTAGATGGGGTGACATGGTTGAGTTGTAAGACCCAATGCGCGGACTAAATCCTCATGTATTAGATTTAGCGAAGCACCGGAGTCTAATAAAGCTTTGAGAGTGCGGGGAAGACCGATAATGGAAACCGTTAGGAGTAGACAGGCAACTGTAAGGACATGAACTATTATCTTTGAGGCGGCA
>QIAL01000057.1 GCA_003225535.1 Acidobacteriota bacterium
CCGGCAGAGTGAAGTATTCGACATTGTGTCCTTCGCGCATGGACTCGCCCTCAGACGCCAAGCGGGCAATTCCGACCAGCCGAGGTCTTTCCGGAAGCGGGAGCAAGGGCAGGGAAGCCATAGAATATTCGCCTTTTGTTCGCCTATACTACAGCGGCCCGGAATGCGGTGTCAAGCAGGAGATGCGTCAAGCAGGAGATGGGAGAGGGGAAAGAGATAGTCCCGGAGACGCCCCTCTGCGTGCTTTGATGTGCGCAGATGGTGAGGAGGGGCGAAGTGCGAGTGTGGGGCGGGACCCGGTGCGATGGAAGGATGCAAAGCGTTCGCACGGTGGTGCGAATGGGGACGCAACGCGATCAAATTTCGAGGCGCTTATTATTCCTGACCTGGGCGCGAAGGACATCGGAAATCAGGGCGCAAGCCTGCTTTACTTCTGGGATGGCCAGAGAGCAATGAACTTGTTTCCCGCGGCGTTGCGTCGAAATAACACCAGCGGCTCTTAGAACGGCCAGGTGCTGGGACAAATTCGCTTCCGAGATTCCCAATCTCTGATGAAGATCCGACACCGGCCGCGAACGCTGCGCCACCAAATCCAGAATTTTGAGCCGAATCGGGTTGGCGAAAGCCTTGCAGATTCCTGCCCGCCGCTCGTAGAGTTCCTCTTCCAGCTTGTGGTTCCCGTTGCGGTTCTTCATTGGAGCCTCCTTGGGGCGTGTCATTGCATGGCGCTCATTTGTCCCGCGAAGACGAAGATATAGCGTAGCAGAAACCCACCGCCCAGAATCAGCAGCGCGGTGCCTGCGGCAATTGTCCGACTGTAGTGGAATTCGCGGTTGGAAACGATGACCGGAACCAATTCCCTGAGCTCAATAACCAATGGCATCAAGAGCCCGAACCCCAGGAAAAATACCCAGAACAAGATCGTGAATGGACCGCCAACAATCAGTTTCAGCGAGTCCTGTACCGCTTGCACCGAAAGCTGGCCGTGAATAATGTAGGGCAGAACGATGAAGAACTCGAGAACCATGCAGCAGATGTCGAGACCGTATAGAAGTCGGAGTTCCTGGGCCGAGTGCTCCTGACGCGCCAATCCGAGAATCAGAGTTGCGCACCCAGTGGAGAGCGCCGAGAACAGGAACAACTGAGCCACCAGATTGGTGTTCCAGAATGGCCGCGATTGAACCGCTCCCAGGAGAACACCCGTGTAGATGCCCACTCCCACGCTGATCGGAAGGCCCACAAAAGCCAAGTGTCGACGCCAATGGTCGATGTCGTAATTGAATTTTCGGAGGAAGGCCAGTGGCCTAGGCAGGCTCGCAAACAGCTTATTGCGCTGGTCTTCCGTGAGCCATGCGTAGCAATTCACGAGCGACACCAGATTGAAAAACACCAGCAGCCACGTCCCGATCGACATGGGGCTGACCAGGCGCACATGCAGAAATAGCTTGTAGAAGTGATACCAGCGTCCGAGATCAAAGATCAGCAGACCGCACCCGATCATCACCGGCCATGGCGCCAGCAGCGCGCCTAACCGAGCGATCCGCGTATAGGGAGACGGCTCCTCGATCTTGTACAGAAAAGTCGCCAGCGCTGAGACGAAAAATAAACCGGCTGAAAGGCCCCCGAGAAAGAGGTAGTTGACAATCAGGAAACCCCATTCAATCGTTTTCATCGCCGCCTCTCTCTAGGTCAAAAAGTAGATTTGCGGGCCGGTTCCGGCCTCTGGCTTCTTCAAGCGATATTCGCGCCCGGAAACCAGTTCCGCCAGCCGGCTCTTCGGGTCGTTCAGATCTCCAAATACACGAACCCTGCTGGGACAGGTCTCGACACACGCCGGCAGTTGGCCTTGCGCTAGCCGCTTCACACAAAAGTCGCACTTTTCGACGACTCCTTTATCCTCGCGGAAGAAACGTGCGTCGTATGGGCAGGCGATCATGCAGTACCGGCAGCCCACACAATCGCTTTCATTCACTACAACAATTCCATCTGGCCGCTGGTAGGAAGCTCCCGTCGGGCAAACCCGCACGCAAGCGGGATGCGAGCAATGGTGACACTGTTCGGGCTGAAACACTGCCATTAGTTTCGGCCAAACACCGCGGGTCTCCTCATTAATCCATGGCCGCGTGTTGGCGAGAGGGACGTTGTATTCGGCGCGGCAAGCGACCACGCAGGCTTTGCAGTTGATGCATTTCTTTGAGTCGATTACCAGTGCATAGCGTTTGCTACGGGCAGCCATCGCTTAGACCTTTCTCACCGAGACAAACGTCTCGTGCATCGATGCATTTCCGGATACTGTGTCCCACGCCGTTTCCAGCAGTTCCGCATCCGATCCGCCCTTGTCAGCGACCAGACGCTGCCATTTCGACTTCTTGCCGTAGCCGTGCAGCATGAAGACGCAGTCTGGCCGAATTTCCTGCGTGACTTTCGCCTTCAAACGAATCGAGCCTACCGTGCTCTTTGCCTCGACGAGGTCGCCGTCGCCAACGCCGAGCGAATCGGCTGCAGCCGAATTCAGCCACAGGCGGTTCTCGGGAGCGAACTGGTTGAGCCAGGGGTTGTTCGTGCTGTTGGCGTGGGTAAAGTACGCGCGCCGGCCAAGAATCAAACGGAACTTTCCCGGCGGCGGCTGTGGTGGGGCGTGATACAGCGGCAGAGGATCGTATTTCGCTTCCTGTAACCGTTCTGAGAATATCTCGATCTTGCCCGACTTGGTAATGAACCGATGCTCGGCGTTCAGTGTCGTACCGAACTTCGGGAAGTCGCCAGGTACGTAAACGCCGTGCTTTTTCATGTGTTCCAGCGGCATCTCCAGCGGCAATTCCTTGACCTGCGCCGCCACCCACTGCTCCATGGTGAAATCAAAATACTGCGCAAGATTCAGACGTTTGGCCAGGCCTTGCGCGATCTCGAGCGTTGTCTTCGTGTCAAAAGCCGGCTTTATTACCTGCTGTCGATAAACAACAACCGGAGTGATGCCCGACAGAACCTCCACCGGGTCGGTGCGTTCCAGATAAGTCGACTCAGGGAAGATCACGTCGGCATACCATGCAATGTCGCTCATTTGCACATCGACTACGCCGATGAAATCCATCTGCTGCACCATCTCGAGCGTGCGGGCCTGGTTGGGCAGAGCGTTCAGAGGGTCCTGCTTGTGAACCATCCAGGCCTTCACCGGATACGGCGTTCCGGCGATCACGTTTTCCCGCAGCTTCAGATAGGCGCCGTCCCCCTTGGCGGCCAACGGGAAGTTCTTGTCCATCTCATCGACGCGAGGCGCCACCGGATCATCCCAAGGAAGAAACAGGTACTCTCCCAGCGCGATCTTGCCGTTCGGCACCATGCCGCCCTCGCGGTCCCAACTTCCCACGATGGCGTTGAGAATGGCCTGGGCCCGGCGAGTATGAAAGTCGTCCTTGTACCAGGAGGAACGGCGGCCGGCATAGTAAACGGCGCGTGGGGCCGCGTCAGAAAATTCGTGGGCAATGCGGACGATATCCTTAGCAGGAATCTCCGTTTCCTGCTCTGCCCACTCCGGCGTAAAGGGCTTTACGTGCTCGATCAGCTTGTCGAATCCGATCGTGTATGCGTCGACGAACTGCTTGTCGTACCGGTTCTCCGCGACGATCACGTTCAACATCGCGAGGATGAAGGCCAAATCGGTC
>QIAL01000058.1 GCA_003225535.1 Acidobacteriota bacterium
CCAATGGCGTCCTCGTGTCCTCCGAGTATGTTGATCGCGTTTCCACTGATTCGCAGACGCGGGCCGGGGATGCGGCCCTCGTTGATGGCGTTACGGACTGCCGTGTCGGCCGAACCGGCGCCCTCGGTGCCCATATCGCGCTCAGCGGTGAATCCAGCCATGAGATCATCGCGCGCAGCCAGAGTCGCCGTGATCGTGCGTTCAGGGACAGACTCCTGCACGGTCTGCAGGTCTTCAGCGCCGGGATGTAGGAAAAGATGAATATGGGCGTCAATGAGTCCAGGCATGAGTGTGCGATCGCCCAGATCGAGGACCTCGGCTCCGCCGGGATGTTTCACGGTAGAACCAACCTCGACGATACGATCTCCCTGAATGAGAACTTCGCCTGGCTTGATCAACTTCCCCTGCCTGATATCGAGCAACCTGGCGGCGTGGAGAACGATCGGATGAGGCGAGGGGGCCGGAGCCTGGCCGCGCGCGCTCAGCGTAAGGGCCAGAGAACAGGACAGTGCCAGAATAGAGCTTCGGTTCGTCATATGGCCCGCGATGGTAACACTTGGAAGAGGCTGATTCCAGAAGGGCTCTGACCCATCAGTGATCACGATCACAAGAGTTGGTGTGAAAGGTCACGCCAAAATTTGGGACTGATCGGTCAGACTAGGTTCTGGCCATGAAAGACTTTGGGGTTCTCACCAATCGAAAGCGCGCTGTAATCGCTCTGATTCACTCGATCGTGTTCCTGGGGATCGCATTTCACGGATTCGTTTCGCCAAAGGCTGGCGTTCTGCACCGGTCCGGGGCGACGGGTGACTTCGTTCTGATTGTGATCTACCTGGTCGTGGCTTCGATCCTTGTATGGTTGGTGAGCATTTCGCGAGGGCTCGTGGAGCGCGCCTATTTCGCGCTATGTGCGGTCAGCGCAACCTCTGGACTGCTGCGCACAATCTTCGGAGATTATGCAGTTCCCGCAGCGCAATACCTGAGGGTCCTAATGCTAAGTGCCGCCGTCGGTCTCGGCATCTTGATCGTTCGTTCTCATTCACGACCTGCCAATGTGACGGTGGCGCTCCCCTCCGAAGGTTCCCCGGAATAACTAAAAAGCCGCCCGGAATCTTTCCCGGGCGGCAAATTCACAGGAGGTTGGGCGAGGCCTATCCTCGTCCTCGGTCTACGAAAGGAAGAACTCTTTGGTCAGCGCGGCCCAGTCTTCATTGGGCAGGTGCGCCGTGATGTCGTCCACAGCGACTCCGCCATCCTGCGCGAGCGCGGCGGCCATGGCGACCGGCATCCTCTTGCGCAGCCGGAGTGCGGAATCTTCCGTCCACATACGCGCCAGCGCTCCACCCAGAAGGTTGCGGAAGTTGACTTTTGAGTCGGGAGCCTGCACCGTTACGATCCAGCCTTCGCCGAAGGGATCTTTGAGCGCGAGACTCGGATCTTTGACTACGGCTTCATTAACGTCGCTCACCGTGCCCTCGATCGGCGAAACCATGTCCACGGACTTGCCGTCGCGGAAAATCGTCCAAATCTTCTGACCCTGGCGAACCCAGCGTCCACGCTGCGGCAGAGCAATGCTCTCGATCTTGCCGACGAGTTTGGATGCGAAATCGTCCATGCCAACTCGCACCAGTTCGCGGCTCTCGCTGAGCGCCCAGGTATGCCCGGAGTGATAGCGAACATTTTCCGGTACCTGAAAGCCAGAGACCATGGCTGGGACCACATGCGAAGGAACTTCACGAATGATCGGCTGCACTGCCGGCTGCTTTACCACTTGTTTCTGACTACGCACATAATCGATCAGTAAGAATATTGCGAACGTCGCCAATACCATGATGACTGTCATAACTCACCTCGCCCGAGTGGCTGCTTACATGTCGTCCACTCACATTTCACTAAAGGCAATTGCCGTGCCAACGGGCATCGCGGGGATCCAACTTACCCCTGGAACGTTGCATGTTGTACCTGGGCAAGGAGATGCGCAGTATCTGGAAGCATCATAGTGCGCGGTTGAGAACAATCGCATCGTTGTGGTCCCGTTAAAGATCGCAACAGTAGAAAATTGAATCGAGAGCGCTCGCTCGACCCAAAGAAGTGTTTCGCAAGACCTATCAACGAGTTAGGCCGATTGGGTGGGATTGCTGAATTCCGCAACGCCCCCCTGATGTGAAACCCATCTACATCGCAGCTCAGGGTGGAAAAGACCTGTTGACCACCGTCACTTCGGACCGTGACACCAGTCACGGCTGAGAATTTGTTAATCGTTGAAACTTTACCTGTCTGAAGCTGCTGAATTTCGCGACAGTCTCTGATCTGACGAGGTAAGCAGCTTGCGGTTCCTGCTGCGGTTAGGCAGATAATCGCCCCCTCTTCCTCATTCAGCTCAGGCGTCGGTCGAAAGGATTTCGGACGGGCTTGGCTTTGTCTGTGCCTTCAATCCGTTCCGAAGAGACCATTCATGAGTAAAGCACTCCTATATGATTCGACTCTTTGTATAGGTTGTAAGCAGTGTGAACAGGCCTGTGCGACACAGAACAATCTCCCCTACAACGATTCGGTTGCCGCTGAGGAAGTTTCCTCCGCCCATAAGTTCACAGCGGTCCTCACCCACGGCGACAAATTCATGCGGCGTCTGTGCATGCATTGTGAGAATCCGGCATGCGCTTCTGTCTGCCCGGTAGGAGCCTTCCACAAAACAAAGGAAGGACCCGTCGTATACGACGTGTGGAAATGCATCGGGTGCCGCTACTGCATGGCGGCGTGCCCATTCAGCACGCCTAAGTACGAATGGGGATCGCTGAATCCGCGAGTCCGCAAGTGCACGATGTGCCCGGACCGAGTCAAGGCCGGGCAACAGACGGCGTGCGCCGAGATTTGTCCTACCGGCGCGACCAAATTTGGCGAACGCGACGACCTGATTCGTGAGGCGCAAGATCGACTCCGGCAGAATCCATCCGTCTACGTGCCCCGCATTTACGGACTTCATGAAGTCGGGGGCACCAGTGTCTTCATTCTTGCAAGCGTCAAAGTCGAAGAGTTCGGCTATCCCACTTCGGAAAAGCTCGGTGAGATTCCGCTGCCCGAATATACGGGCAAGGTGATGGACAGGATTCCAGACTTCATTCCGATATGGTCGCTGGTGCTGGGAGGCATCTATTGGATTTCTCATCGCCGCGCCGAGGTGGCGGTCGCCGAAGCAGAAGAGAAAAAGAACGGGAGCGCGCGATGAAGATCAAGCTTACGTTTTGGAGAGTCGTCTTCCTGGTGATCATGGCCCTGGGACTGTACTCCACCTATGTTCGCTATTTGCGCGGCCTGGGCGCAGTTTCGAACATGACGGATCAATTCCCGTGGGGCTTCTGGATCGGATTCGATTGCCTGTGCGGCGTGATGCTGGCCGCCGGCGGGTTCTGCATCGTAGGGGCGGTCTACCTCTTCAACGTAGAGAGCCTGCAAAGCGTGGTGCGACCGGCGGTGCTGACCGCATTCCTCGGCTACCTGCTTTTCATCGTTGGGCTGTTATTTGATCTAGGGCGGCCGTGGTTCATATGGCACCAACTGATTTACATGAATCCGCACTCGGTCATGTTCTCGAGAGGCTCAATCTGAAAACGCCAATCAAGTGGATTCATAAGTTCTATCCAGTTTTGATTGTGCTGGGCATTTTGCTTTCCACGCTACACCAGAGTTCGCTCGGATCGCTGTACCTGATCATGCCGAGCAAGCTTCATCCCTTCTGGTATTCACCAGCATTGCCCTTCTTCTTCTTTGGCTCTGCAGTGGCAGTTGGCCTGGCGATGACGATCTTCGAATCGACGCAGAGTGCGAAGGCCCTGGGGCGTCACCTCGAATTGTCGGTTCTGGTTCGGTTGGGCGGCGCCTTGCTGGTTGCCCTATGGGTCAATGCGCTGCTCCGGTTCGAGGACTATTTTCACCGTGGACTTCTGCGCCAGATCCTGCGGCCCAGCTATGAAGCCTACTTCCTGTGGTTGGAACTTGCGCTGTCGTTTGTGATCCCGATAACGCTACTCAGCTTCAAAAAAGTGCGGCTGTCGCCAAACTGGCTTTATCTCGCGTCGGTGATCAGCCTTTTCGGCTTTATCACCAACCGATTAAATGTCAGCCTCATTGGATTTGAAACATACGTCGGCCACCACTATCTGCCCAAATGGACCGAGTTCTCCGTCACCCTGATGATTGTGGCGTTGGGCTTCGCCCTGTTCCGCGTGGCAGTGCAGTACTTGCCGATCTTCCCGAAAGACGACCTCGTCGTGCAAAGAGTATCGCCCGTGCGATCCACCATGCCGATAGCTGCGCCGGTGCTGGAGCATGCAGGAGACTGAACCAACCCGGGCCCGCCTCCTGCGGGCAACGCAAACCCTGAGCGCCAAGCTCAACATACTTCTGCTCGGCGCGATGGTTCTGATCTTCGCCCTGTTGGGATACCTCAACGTTCGACTGCACCGCCAACACCTTGAGCAGAACACG
>QIAL01000337.1 GCA_003225535.1 Acidobacteriota bacterium
CGGATCAAGCAACATGGCGTTATCCGAAAGATTATTCGCAACGAGCAGCTTGTCGTGGCCGCCGGATGAAATGACCGCCATCCCTGCCGGATATGGAATCGCCATGTGTGGCGGGGCGGTCAACCCGACTGCCAGCTTCTTCCCCGTCGACAGGGGCTGCAATGGAATCGGAATAAATCTTTCGGGCGCGACTTTTCCAGCGGAGAAACTGTACACCGCGATGCCATTTCCGAGATCACCTGGTCTTACGCCTGTGGGGTCCGTGAGCGATCCGACTGAGGCATAGAGATGCTTTCCGTCAGAACTGAAGGCGAGGCCAATGAAATAGCTCTGATGCGCCACGTCGCTGAAGCGCGCATCGGGAAACTCGGTGATCTGATTGGTGTCGAGATTCAGAACTGAGATCGATTGTTGCGCGCGGGTCTCTTGCGTGCCGTAACCGTCGTTCAGAAGGGCGGCGTAATGGCCGTCGGGGCTGAGCACCATCGTGGCGGGAAAGCTGTTGGTGGCGATCGTTATCGGAAGTTTGCGCGCGAATCGTGAAGGTGTTAATCAGGCAGACGGCAGCAACAGCACGAATGAAGTCAGGAATCACGGAGCCTCCGCGGTGGCGTTCAGGATAATGCGAGGAGACGCAGAAGAAAAGCGGACACTGGGCCATAATTAAGCCGAGTCTCGTAGAATGGCTTCGCGACGTGACGTAACAGGCTGCGGAAAGACTGTCGCGCGACACTGCGAAGGATTTGATGAATTTTGTGGAGACAGCCGCCTTCGGCTGTCCGGCCGCGTGAGCGGCCGTTTTTTCCCTTATGCCGAGATTCAATGCCGAGATACCGGACATATCGAGTAGGGAACGAAGCGGTTTTCGGGGCAGCAGTGCAGACAAGAAAAGTCGCCCTTCGGGCGACGGACAGCCGAAGGCGGCTGTCCCCACACAATCTTGTAATCAGTTATTTTGCCAGTCGTTTTTGGGAACGCTCGCTACAGCCCCGAGGCGCGCGAGGTCGGACGAACAGAGTCTGCCGGCTGAGATTCCTCCGGATGCACGTTGTGGCGGACGTCAGCGCCTTGCACCCAGAAGATGACATCTTCGGCGATGTTTGTGGCGTGGTCGGCGACGCGCTCCAGATTGCGGGCGACGAGCAACGCATCGAGCGCCTGGCGAACGACGTCAGGACGCTCATTCATCGTCTTGACCAACTGGATGAAAGCATCATCACGCATGCGGTCGATGACGTTGTCCATTTCGAGGACGGCCTGGGCGAGTTCAACCTTTCCTTCAATAAAAGATTCCAGGGCGCGCCGAACCATTGCGCTTACCGCGGTTCCCATGCGCGCGATGTCCACTGGCAGGTCGGCGGGAGGCAGATCAACCATGTCCATGACGCGCTCGGCGATGTTGACGGCCTGATCGCCAACGCGCTCGAGATCGGCATTGATCTTGGTGACGGCAAGAATAAAGCGCAGATCAACCGCCATGGGCGCTTGCATGGCGAGCAGATCGAAGGCGGCTTCATCAATTTCGCGTTCCGCGGTATTGATCAGGCTCTCGCCTTCGAGCACCATCTGGCAGCGGGTGAGGTCGCGCTCGACGTAGGCTTGGCGAGCGCGGTCCACGGCCTGCTCCGCCAGTCCTCCCATGCGAAGCAACCGTTGCCGCAGATCGTCGAGCCCTTGCTGAAATCGCGTGCGCATTTACAAACCCCTTGTCCGAACTTCTTAGCCAAATCTCCCGGTGATGTAATCTTCCGTTTTCTTGTCGGACGGCTTGGTGAATATCTTTTCTGTCTTATCAAACTCGATCATCTTGCCCAGCAGGAAGAACCCGGTAAACTCCGCCACGCGGGCGGCCTGCTGCATGTTGTGAGTCACGATTACGATGGTATACCGCTCTTTGAGTTGAAAGATCAACTCTTCTATTTTCCCGGTTGAGATCGGGTCCAGAGCCGAGCAGGGCTCGTCCATCAGCAAAACTTCCGGTTCCACGGCGAGAGCGCGCGCGATACAGAGACGCTGCTGCTGGCCGCCGGAGAGACTGGCTCCAGATTTTTTATGCAGGTGATCCTTCGCTTCTTCCCAGAGAGCGGAGGCTTCCAGCGACCGCTGCACGACTTCATCGAGCTTTCGGCGGTCACGGAAACCGTTGAGCTTCAATCCGGAAGCCACGTTGTCATAAATCGACATCGTGGGAAAGGGATTGGGCTTCTAGAATACCATACCGACGCGCCGGCGAAGCTGGGTTGGAGACGTTCCGTTATAAGCATCGAGTTCTCCGATGCGAACGCGTCCCTCCACGCGGGCTTCGGGAATCGTCTCATGCATGCGATTCAGGCAGCGGATGAACGTGGACTTGCCGCAACCGGAAGGACCGATAAGAGCCGTGGCATGGTTGGCGGCGACATTGAGGTTGATGTCGAAGAGCGCCTGGCCTTTGCCATACCAGGCATTCAGTTTCTCGACTTGAATTCCAACGCCCATAAATTATGCCGTTCCGAAGGATCCTCGGCGAACCACGTAGCGCACCGCCGCGACGGATGCGACGATCAGGACAATCAGCACGAGCGAACCCGCCCACGCTTGCCGATGCCAATCGTCATAGGGAGAATTCGCATACACATAGATCTGCAGGGGCAGGGCGGCCGTCGGCTGGTTATAGCGCAGATTCCAGAAAGTGTTGCCCAAGGCTGTGAAAAGCAGCGGGGCCGTTTCGCCTGCGATGCGTGCGAATGCCAGCATGATTCCGGTGATCACGCCGGAGGTGGCGGTGCGCAGCACGATGGAGAGCGTGGTACGCCAACGCGACACACCGAGCCCATAAGCGGCCTCTCGCAACGCCTGTGGGACAAGAAGCAGCATCTCCTCGGTGGTGCGGGTGATGGTGGGAACCATCATGATCGCAAGCGCCAGTCCGCCTGCGAGCGCCGAGAATCCGCGATCGCGAACCAGGATCGACCAGGCAACGATGCCGATCACAATCGAGGGCACTCCGCTGAGAACATCTGAGGTAAAGCGAATCACGCTTCCCATGCGATTGCGGCCAAACTCAGCAAGGTAGATGCCTGCTCCAATTCCGAACGGGACACCAACGAGGCTGGCGATTCCGAGGATCAACGCCGATCCCACAATTGCATTGGCCATACCGCCGCCGGCCTCTCCCACCGGCTTGGGAGTTTGGGTAAGGAAGGCCCAATTGATGGCTCCGACACCGCGATACACGACATAGCCGAAGATGGCAACCAGCGGAGCCAAGACGATGACAACAGTCAGAACCGCTGCACCGGTCATCACATGATCGGTAATACGACGGCGCAAACTGAGCGGCCTTACTAGAGTTTGGCTTAGGAGGGTGGTCACGGCTTCAGACATTTCCCCTCGCAGGCTGGCCCCGGGTTACTGTCCAGACTAACAACTGGGCCAGCGCATTCACGATAATCGTGACCAAAAAGAGAGCCAGGCCAATCTCCACCAGGGCTGACAGGTAGACGTCGCCGGTGGCCTCGCTGAATTCATTGGCGAGAACGCTGGCCATGGTGTAGCCGGGCGCGAACAAGGATTTGGCGATCTCCGGCCGGTTTCCGATGACCATGGTGACCGCGATGGTCTCTCCGAGGGCCCGACCGAGACCAAGAATGATTCCACCCACGATTCCGGCGCGTGCGTTGCGGAGCACTCCCACTCGAATCATCTCCCAGCGCGTCGCTCCCAGGGCCAGGACGCCTTCGCGTTGATGCTGCGGCACGACCATGAGGACCTCGCGAGTGATAGAGGAAATGATGGGAATGATCATGATCGATAGAACAACTCCCGCAGCCAGCATGCCGATCCCGTAGGGTGGGCCTTCGAAGAGTCCGGTCCATCCCAAGGTTTTTGCCAGAAAGGGTTGCACGTAACCGCTCAAGATGGGAACGAGTACGAATACCGCCCACAATCCGTAAATGACGCTGGGTATCGCGGCCAGCAATTCCACAAAGAACGAAAGCGGGCCGCGCAGCGCCTTGGGACACATCTCGGTAGTGAACACTGCCACGCCAACGGAGAGCGGCACCGCGATGACTAACGCCAAGAGGGATGAGACCAGCGTCCCGTAGATAAATGGCAGAGCGCCGAACTGTTCGCTGACTGGATTCCA
>QIAL01000338.1 GCA_003225535.1 Acidobacteriota bacterium
AGCACCTCACCGTCGGCGGCTACAGCTATGGCGGATACATGACCAACTGGCTGATCACCCAGACCACGCGCTTCAAAGCCGCAGTCACCGGCGCCGGCGCCGTCGAGCACATCGGCAACTGGGGCAACGACGACACCACTTATGACGATGCCTACTTCTTAGGCGGACGTCCCTGGGAAGCCCAGCAGCGCTATCACGACGAAGCCGCGATTTTCCAGATCGACAAAGTAAAAACGCCCACGCACATGGTCGGAGGCGCCAACGATATTCGAGTAGCCGTGCTCGAGGATTATCTGCTGGAGCACGCGCTCTACTCGCTAGGCGTCCCCAACAAACTCCTGATCTTCCCCGGCGAAGGCCACGGCCTGGGCAAAAATCCCTGGCACGGAAAAATCAAAGTCCGCGAAGAGCTAAAGTGGCTCGAAAAATACGGCGGCGTCCCAGCCAGCAACTAGCACCACTCGTGTAGGGACGGACGCTTTCGTCCGTCCCGGCCCAGCGCGAAGCGCGGCCGTGAAGCGCCACGACCCTGCAAAATGTGTCCCCTGCTTCCGGCCGCGAGACGCAGCCAAGGCTACTCATTCCCTACCCACATGTCACCCTGAGTCGGGCGCACTTTGCCCGACGAAGGACCTGTGCAAACCTCGGCAGCGCCGATGCTGTCAGCGAGTGCGGAGCTCCTTCGACAAGCTCTTGAGGTCGCAAAATGCGACCTCAAGATAACAAGGTGATCAAGAGGCCCGTTATTTTCAGATCACTTCCGCCAAAATATTGATTCCAAATAACTTGCACTCGCACGATCCGCTTCGATCCGCACAAAATCTTGATTCCAAAGATGTTACCCGCAAAATCTTCGGGAATAAGGACTTGCGCCTAGCCCGAGAGAGCCGCCGAAGATTGGAATGCCAAGCAGGCCGGATGCAGCCTGCTGTTCTCAGAAGACATCCAGGGACACCGCGAATTCGACGGTGTCCATATCGTCAATCCGCTTGTCGGCTCCGGAAAGAGCTAGAGCGAGGCCACGGTCACCGTCCCGGCTGCCGACATTCCGCATCCATCGAATCCCCTCTCTCCCCCGGATGCCGAGCGCGCAAATCGCGCCACGCTTCCGGCAACACATCACACGGATGCCGGCACTCCCGCAACGCCGTCAAACACGAGAAGTTGATGCGAAACGCTTTGTCTCTCTCGGCACCGGTGGCTTCCGGGCTGAGAAGAACCTTCAATCCTTCATTAGGATTTCCGGTGACATGAGGTTCAAACACCTCATAGCTGGCCCACTCCGGAGGATACGAAGGACCCCGTTGGACCACGTCGACCCCAGACATCAACACACACCCATCAGACCTCATCACCATAAACCTGATATTCGTCCGGACCAGTCGCCGATCCCGCATCACCAGCTCGACATCTGCGATCCACAGCCTGCGCCCGGGAAGCGTGTGGTATCCGTCCGCGCCCTTGATGTATGGGCTCGAATAGCCGAGAGAGTAGGTGGAGGTCCGCGGCTCTGTGAAAGTACCCTCCGGCGTGAAGTGTCCCCCGTACCGTTCCGACAGCGCTCGCACTTCCTCGTCGCTCGTAACGCCGACTTGCAGAGTCTTGATCGATTGAACGAGCGCTTCGAGGCGCTCGCGGCGGTGCCATTCCATTGCGTATTCGCAAACGTAAGTCAGGCAGACAAGAACGAACATTCCAACCGCGATTCGCACCAGGACCCGGTGCAGCCTGCCTCGCCAAGATGGCCGTTCCGTCGAGAGAGTCACTTGTCCCTGATACTACTGACCCCAGGAAGCGAGTGATGGTTCCCGCTCTTCGCGCTCTTTGCGAAGGTGGGGAGATCGACTCCAGCATCAGGAGCAACGATTTCGCGTTTTGCAGCATCACCACCCACCGTTGCAAAGACGAGCAGGCAAATGTTCTCACGAGGCCGGGGCCACCACCTAATGTGTGTCATTCCGCCGCACACTGATGTTTACCGTAACATATTGATTTTAAATATGTTAATATTATTTTACTTGACATGTGCGGCATATTGCCGTACATTTACAAATGAAACCGAGGTGGACTATGGCGACCGCATATGCAGTGAAACGAAATGAACGGCTAGATGCCCGCGTAACCCGCGAAGAAAAAGAGCTCATTGAAACCGCCGCTAGTTTACGTGGTACCTCTTCGTCGGATTTCGTGAGGATGGTCACCAAGGAGGCCGCGCTTAACACAATACGCGAGTATGAACTCCTGATCCTTAACGAAAAGGCTAAGAGGGTTTTTGTGGAAGCGCTCCTTAATCCTCCGAAGCCGAACGAAAGGGCTGTTGCCGCAGCGAAGCGGTTTAACCAGGAGATCGACTGATTGGCAGATCGACCAAACCAAAAGTTCAGATTTGAGCCGCTCGATAAGGCTAAACATAATCGAGCGGCTTTTTTTTGTGAGCACGAGCGTCTCAACATTTACCTGAAGGAACAGGCAAATCAGGACATCAACAAGCGAGTGGCGGCGGTCTATGTGCTTACCCCCGATGGTAAGGTGATCGCGGGGTATTACACTCTTTCCCAATATTCGATTGACGCCGGTGAATTGCCCCACGAAGTCACGAGAAGATTTCATGTCCCGAGGTACGATAAACTTCCGGCAACTCTGCTCGGGCGACTGGCTCGAAGCAAGGAATTTAAGGGTGCCGGACTTGGGGAAATCCTGCTCATGGGGGCCCTCAAAAAAGCCCTCGAACACAGTAGAAATATCGCTTCATTCGTTATCGTTGTGGATGCCAAGGATGACAAGGCTAAAGACTTCTATAAGGATTTCGGATTTATGGATTTGCCGGGTCATCCGAACAGACTTTTCATCCCAATGCAAACGGTTGAGCAACTGTTTCCAGAAGGTGCGCTCAATGCAACTGCAGGCCACCAAAGCGAGCACGAATGACGGCAGGTTCTATAAAAGGGGATGTCAAGTAAAAACACTTTACCCTTCGCGAAGGGTAGGTGCCACGGACCTCGACCGACACGATTTGCCTCTGCGGGGCTGGCCCAGCCTCCGGCCTTTGGTCTGTGAGCCACCTCAAAATCGGCTGTCCCACGCTGCATTGTTTTCGAAGCGTCGGCACCACGCGCCTAAAAGATAGAGTGTTTTCGGAGTGGAGTGATGCACGAACGCCGTCAGCGGCACGAATCCCCACCCTTCGAAAATCGCGAAGGGTGGGCCGCCCGCCGGACATATCATGTGCTAACGACAAAGTATCTCTTGGCCGTTGCCAAGGCTTTGTTGGCGTGTTACAGTCGCGGCTCTTTCTAGTCTGGCCCCCCCGGTCGGTAATTTGGGTGTGTAATCGCCTTCATCGAGGAGGGGTTCTATGGCGCAACGGACAATCCAACATACGCTCTGGGTAATCAACGCCTCGGCTCGAGCCATGATATTTAAGAATCTTGACGTAGTTATGAGCCGACTCAACAATCTCTTTCTTGCGAATTGCGTAGGTGATGTGAATGCCAATT
>QIAL01000339.1 GCA_003225535.1 Acidobacteriota bacterium
GACTTCGGCAAATCATGCGGCCGTGCGGAAGTGCGGGCTATATATGAAATGAAGATAAAACATCGATAAGGAGAAGAAAATGACATCTACGCTGTCCAAACCAAGCATCGTGTTTTGCCACGGACTTTGGGCCGATGGCTCGTGCTTCAGCAAGCTGATCGTTCCCCTTCAGGCAGAGGGGTATGAGTGTATTGCGGCGCAGTACGGCCTCAACACAACGGCAGAGGACGTCGCCTTGGTGAAAGCAACGCTGGGCCGGGTCAGCAGCCCCGTTATCCTCGTCGGCCACTCCTACGGCGGAAGCGTCATCACCGGTGCCGGAACCGACGATCGTGTTGTCGGGCTGGTTTACATCTGCGCGCTCGCTCCAGACGCCGATGAAACGTCTCAGACGCAGCAGTCCAACTTCCCGAAGACCGACGTGTTCGACCACGTCGAAGTCGCCGACGGACGCCTCTGGCTGCGTTCGGAGGGCACCAAGTATTTCTGCGGAGACCTTTCGGAGCAGGAGCAGCAGCTCGTTTGGGCGACCCAAGGTGTGCCGAAACCCGATCTGTTCGAGGCGAAGGTCGGGGGAACCGCTTGGAAGTCGAAGCCGAGCTGGTACATCGTCGGCAAAAAAGACGGCACCGTGCATCCCGATCTGGAGCGCGCCATGGCCAAGCGCATGGGCGCAACCACCTATGAGCTCGACAGCAGCCACGTGCCGATGCTCTCCCAACCCCAACGCGTTCTCGACGTCATCCGCACCGCTGCCAAGGCCGTGCAAGCAGGAACGGCAGGCAAAGCGGCGCAGGCGCCAGGGCGATGAAGGGCGCTTCAACAGCCGGGAACTCAACGATGTCGCCGAGTGATGCTAACCCGGTAAAGGGTTCGAGTTCCCCGCCGAATGCAACCTATGCGGCTGTTCTGACCTGGGAAGCCTTCGTGACGCCGGGCATACCCATCGTTACTGCGGACCGGCCTCCGGGCGTCCGGGAGACATACTTTCAGGCGATGGCGTCAACCCTCATCCATGGGGCGAGGGATGCTGTCCTCGTGGATGCCTTCATGACGGTCAAGCAGGCGAATGCTTTGGCAGATTGGGTCGCATCAAAAAACAAAAACCTGACAACTATTTACATCACACATGGTCATGGAGACCATTGGTTTGGAATCGGTACTCTTCTTGAGCGATTCCCAAACGCCAAAGCAGTGGCATCGGCCGATGCAGTTACGGTAATGCGCCAGAATGCCTCCTCGGAATTCCTTCGTACGGTCTGGAAGGCAGCATTTCCCAGTCAGATTCCAAACAATCTTGTTATTGCGGAGGAGCTGAAAGGGAATGTCATCGATTTGGAAGGGCAAGAATTGGTCGCCGTGGAACTTGGTCACACGGACACGGATCACACAACCTGTTTGTATGTCCCTTCGATTGGACTCGTGGTTGCCGGTGATGCCGTCTACAACGACGTTCACCTCTATTTTGCCGACTCGACTGCGCAGAAGCGAAGCGAGTGGATCGCCGCCCTCGACAAAATCGAGTCGCTCAACCCACGGGCAGTCGTCGCTGCACATAAGCGACCGGAGAACGACGACAATCCGAAGATTATCGAAGAGACGAGGCAGTACATCCGCGATTTCGACCGGTTGGCGCAAACCACGAAAACCGTTCAAGAGCTTTACGACAAGATGCTGGAGCTGTATCCGAACCGGGTTAATCCCGCGTGGGCCCTCTGGAGTTCCGCACGCGCAGTCAAACCAACGAGTCAGGCCGCGGGGAACACACAATGACCGAGACCGAGGTGGTCAGCACGCACGACCGATTCAACTGTGCATTAAAGAGTCAAGATTGGGAGGAGCTAGCAGCGATCTATTCCGATGACTACATGCTCGTTCGTCCGGACGGTGCTGCGTTGTCCAAGCAGGAAGTGCTTAAGGACCTTCAAATCGGAGGACTTGAGTTCAAAGAGGTTAAGGTAGCGGATGTGAAGGTTCGCATCCACGGGGACGCCGCAATTTTAACAGGCGTAAGCCGGACAGTTACGTCGAGGCAGGCCGAGGAAACCGCATCTCATTTCCGGCTTGTTGCCGTCTACGTCGCTGATCGAAGCGGTCCCCGACTTGTTCATTTTCAGGGCGTCTCGCTGGCCGACTGAGTGGATGATGGCCCCCGCCCTCAAGCGCGTTGTGTTGGGTTGCCGAAAGCTGAACGATAGGAAGACTAAGTTGTCCGAAACCAATCGTGAGACGCTCGAAACACAGTTCACCGCAGAGTAAACGGTGCTCCTGGGTCAATGCGGATGATCCGCTGTTGCTCCAATATCACGATCGGGAGTGGGGTGTCCCCGCCCATAGCGACCGCAAACACTTCGAGGTCCTGATCCTTTCAGGTGTACAAGCCGGATTGAACTGGTCGCTCGTCCTGAACAAGCGCGAAGGGTATCGTCGCGCATTTGACAAATTCGATCCCGAGAAAGTCGCGCGCTATTCTGAGAGACAAATTCAGAAACTTTTATCCGATCCCGAAATCATCCGCAACCGGATGAAGATTGAAGCTGCGGTACGCAACGCACGCGCATTTCTCAAGGTGCAGGAAGAGTTCGGAAAATTTGACTCTTACTGCTGGCGGTTCGTCGACGGGCGACCCAAACTCAACCGCTGGAAAACTACGCGACAGATCCCCGCGCGTTCACTCGAATCCGAGAAACTTAGCAAGGACCTCAAGGACAGAGGATTCAATTTCGTCGGCCCGACTGTCGCTTATGCCTACATGCAGGCGATTGGGATGGTGAACGATCACACCGTGGATTGTTTCCGTTATCGGGAGATCACGCGCGAGTTTACCGATGCAAAGTGAACGCAGAGCAATTGTTCAAAGATCGTCTATGAAGATCACCTCGCCGTCCCGCTCTTTCGGAATCCAAGGAGGATAGCTATGGTGGAACCTAATGCGGCGGCGCCTGTGAGGGTGATCGAAGAAATGCCTGCGTACTGGAGGGTAGTATTCGACTACCCACCCTTCAACATTGTTGACGCGGACATCTTCGGGTCCCTCCAGGATTTGCTTATTCGGATGGACACTAGCCAGAATCTGCGTGTCGTTGTCTTCGAGAGCGCGATTCCTGACTTCTACCTGGCGCACTTTGATCTGACTGGCAAGATTGGGAACATCACCACAGCCGTCGGAGCTTCCGGGCTTCCTATTCTCATGGATACGTTCGTGCGCCTCACGAAGTCGCCGGTTGTCAGCCTCGCAAAGATCCGAGGCTGCGTCCGCGGCGTGAGCAGCGAGTTTGTCCTCGCGTGCGACATGCGCTTCGCGTCGCGCGAGAACACGAGACTCGGTCATCCCGAGGTCGGGGTCGGAGTGCATCCTGGCGGCGGGGGTACCGAACGCCTTCCCCATCTGGTTGGCCGCGGCCGCGCACTCGAAATCGTTCTCAGCGCCAACGACTTCGATGGTGACACCGCGGAACGATACGGTTATGTCAACCGGGCACTTCCAGACGCCGAACTGGACGGCTTCGTCGAAGCTCTTGCGCGCAGGATTGCTTCCTTCGACCGGCGTGCCCTCGCCGCCGCGAAGAATCTCGTAAACCAGGTCTCGTTGCCGTCGGC
>QIAL01000314.1:0-2853 GCA_003225535.1 Acidobacteriota bacterium
CCACAAAGCCATTTCCATGTTGCAAAGCATTGTTTGGAATACGGATGTCACGTCTATATCGAGAAGCCGTTCACGATTAACGAGCAAGAGGCTCGAGAACTCATCGCTCTCGCGAACGAACGGGGACTCAAGGTGACCGCGGGGCACGATGATCAATTCAGGCATGCTGCGCGGCGAATGCGCACGCTTGTGCAAAGTGGTTTTCTAGGTGACGGACCGGTGCACATGGAGAGCTATTACTGTTATGAGATCGGACAGTCCGGGTATGCCAGAGCACTTCTTGGTGATAGGCAGCATTGGGTGCGCAGGCTGCCGGGGAAATTGCTCCACAATATTATTAGCCACGGTATCGCCAGAATTGCGGAATTCCTGACGGGTGAATCGCTTCAAGTGATGGCGTACGGCTTCGTCAGCCCATTTCTGAAAGGCTTAGGCGAAACTGAAATCATCGATGAACTGAGAGTCATTCTTTGTGAAAGGGAACGCACCACTGCCTATTTTACTTTCTCTTCGCAAATGCGGCCAGCACTCCACCAGTTTCGCATTTATGGCACCAAGAACGGACTCGCTTTAGATCAGGATCAGGAGACGCTCATCAAACTTCGTGGTATGAGATACAAAAGTTATCTCGAAAGATTCCTGCCGTCCACGATGTTTGCAAAGCAATACATCGGAAACCTTACGACAAATGTACGATCTTTTCTGGGACGGGACTTCCAAATGAAGTCCGGTATGAAGTATTTGATTGAGTCTTTCTACCGGTCGATCAGGGAGGGCACACCCGTGCCCGTACCGTACCGCGAGATTCTTCTAACTGCCAAAATCATGGACTCTATCTTCGTTCAACTTGAAGAGAAGCGGTCACGCGTGCAAGCACAAAGCCAAATGACCATGCATTCCGCTCTCGTCGGCTGACACTCGGAGAGACGCTCATCTACTTGCTTCAAGGTTCCACGCAAACGCGTCCAATGTGATAGTTGCTTCCGTCTCCTGGTTTACGAAATCAGGACCACGTGACGCTCCTCTTCAGGGCGCTGAGGCGTGCAAGACAATGGAGGGCCCTTATGAAAATACGCGATAGAGAGATCCAAATCCAGGGACGGCTGATCAGGATCGCGCGCCTCGACGCAGACAAATATCAGTTCCTTAGTGATCCGCAGCCAGTGCTTGATGAACTGCGGAGGTCAGGAACCCGGATCGATCTCTTTACGTTCATGCAAAAACTACCGGAAACGTCACCAAAATTCGGGTTTCCGATGGAGTGGGACAATCTTGCGGCGCTACCCATATCAACTTATGACAACTGGTGGTCGCAACAAATTGGCTTCAAGGCCCGGAACAAAGCTAAACAAGCTGAAAAGAAGGGTGTGACGCTTCAGGAGGCTCCGTTTGATGACGCCCTCGTACAAGGAATCTGGGAGATATATAACGAGTGCCCCGTCCGCCAGGGAAAGCGCTTCCACCACTATGGCAAGGACGTCGGGACGGTACGAAAAGAAGCTGCGACCTATCTCGATTGCAGCATCTTCATTGGCGCATTCCTCGGCGCAAAACTGATTGGTTTTGCCAAATTGACGTGGGACGAAACTCGAACACAGGCTGGCTTAATGCACATTGTGTCAATGGTCCAGCACCGGGACAAAGCTCCCACAAATGCGCTAATCGCTCAAGCTGTTCGATCCTGCGCCGAACGGAAAATCTCTTATCTCGTCTATTCGAACTTTGCTTATGGAAAAAAACAGCGAGACAGTCTTAGCGACTTCAAGGAACGCAATGGGTTCCAGCGCGTTGACTTGCCTCGTTACTACGTTCCATTGACTCGTGCCGGATGGATTGCCTTCCGACTGGGCTTGCACCGCAAGTTCCTTGACTACCTGCCGGAACCTGTGCTCGCACGGCTTCGCGAGTTCAGAAACTCTTGGAATAATCGTAGGTTCCAAATTGCGATAGGAGCTTCCTAGGAGATTTGGGCCATGCCGGGAATCGTTGGTCTTATCACGAGGATGCCACGGGAACGAGCCGAGCCGCAGTTGCTGCGGATGGTTGAGGCCATTCGACATGAGTCTTTTTACGAGAAGGGCACATGGGTGGATGACTCGCTCGGGGTGTACGTGGGGTGGACAGCTCGGAAGAATTCTTTTTCCAATGGAATGCCACTCACAAACGAAGAGCAGAGTGTCTCTCTCGTTTTCTCTGGCGAAGAGTACCCAGAACCCGGGATCTCCCACCGTCTCAAGCAATATGGGCATTCACTCGATCACCATGGCCCCTCATACCTCGTGCATCTTTACGAGGAAGATAAGAGCTTTCCGCTAATTCTGAACGGAATGTTTCACGGTCTCCTGACCGACCGTAGGCTTGGAACGACGACTCTATTCAATGATCGCTTTGGAATGCATCGGGTCTGTTATCACGAATCGAACGACGCGTTCTACTTCGCCGCGGAAGCCAAGGCTATTCTGGCTGTGCGCCCTGAGCTGCGGACACCGGACCATCGGGGTCTTGGCGAGTTCGTAGCCTGCAGCTGTGTCCTGGAGGACCGGACCATATTCAAAGGTATTGGGGTTCTTCCGGGCGGGTCGGCCTGGGTTTTCCGCAACGGCATCATCGAGCGGAAAGGCACGTATTTCAAACCCAAAGAGTGGGAAGAACAACCTCCTCTTGATCCAAGTTCTTACTATGCAGAACTCCGTAGTGTCTTCTCTCGAAACCTCCCTCGGTACTTCAATGGTGAGGAGCCCATCGGCATCGCGCTCACAGGCGGGTTAGACACCCGCGTTATCATGGCTTGGCGCAAGCCTGCTCCTCAATCGCTCCCGAGCTACACCTTTGGCGGGATGCTCCGCGAGTCTC
>QIAL01000314.1:2909-16191 GCA_003225535.1 Acidobacteriota bacterium
TACGCCGAGCGCAGTATTTACCTGACCGAAGGAGGTGTTGATCTGTATCGTTCTTCCGACCTCTACTTCAGTGAGAGAGCCCGGAAAGTCGCCCCGACGAAAATAGTCGGAACTTATGGCAGTGAAGTGGTCCGCCGCACTGTGATGTTCAAGCCCCAGGAACCCTTAAAGCGGGTGTATCGTCCAGAGTTTCTTTCTTACGTTCACCGAGCCAAGGACGTTTACAGGTCACTGCGCGATGAGCACCCTGTCACTTTTATCGCTTTCCGACAATCCCCCCTGTATCACCACGGAATACTTGCTTTGGAGCAAAGTCAACTAACAGTGCGATCGCCATACCTTGACAACGATTTCGTTCGAACGGTGTTCCGCGCGCCAAACGATAATGAAGCGAGTAACGATGATATCCGCTTCCGTCTAATCCGCGACGGTAATCCGGCTCTCGGACAGATCCGGACCGACCGCGGCCTCGGCGGTAGCTCAGGGCGCCTCGCCAGGGCCATTTCGCGTGGACTTCTCGAATTCACGTTTAAGGCGGAATACGCCTACGACTACGGTATGCCACAGTGGCTCGCGAGGGTTGATCATCTCTTGTCATCGTTGCATCTGGAACGCTTGTTCCTCGGTAGGCACAAATTGTGCCATTTCAGGATCTGGTATCGGGACGCCCTGTCTGACTACGTTCGAGAAATACTGCTCGATCCGCGGACCCTTTCCCGACCGTATATCCAGCGGAAAGGACTCGAAGCCGTGGTCCGCGGACATCTTAAAGGCAACCACAACTACACCAATGAGATCCATAAGCTGCTGAGTTTGGAACTACTTCAACGCCTCTTCTTCGACGCCTGATGACTATGCACTATCTGGTGCCAACTCCAATAAAGAGGGCATGAATGGGCCGAACGGTTGCCACCATAGTCTACGCCGTCGGAATTCTGGGGCTTTTCATTCTTGATCGCGACCGTAAGTCCAGAACATGCTCCATTGCCCTGTGGGTTCCTATCCTCTGGGTAGGGATCGCCAGTTCACGAATGGTGTCCCAGTGGTTGCAGCCGGGGTCTTTGAACGGCACACCCGATGTATACCTTGATGGGAGTCCTCTCGACCGACTCATCCTGAGCGTCCTGATGGCTCTAGGCTTTGTAGTGCTTGTTGTCCGAGGGCGACAAGTCCTGTCCCTGCTACGAGCAAACCGAGCGATCCTCGTGTTCTTCCTGTATTGCGCCGTGAGCAGCCTTTGGTCTGACTACCCTGAAGTGGCATTCAAGCGGTGGATCAAGGCCTCGGGTGATCTCGTAATGGTCCTGATTATCTTGACGGAATCAGACAGGTTGACAGCGCTCAAGCGGTCATTGGCGCGCCTAAGCTTTGTTCTGGTTCCTGTGTCCGTCTTGTTCATCAAGTATTACCCTGAGTTGGGGCGAGCCTACGGTCGTTGGGAAGGAGTCCAGTATTTCATAGGAGTTGCCGCAGACAAAAATATGCTCGGGAAGATCTGCTTGATTTTCGGACTGGCATCGGCGTGGCGCTTTCTAAATGAAATCATGGCCGAAAAGGAGACCCGCAAAACGGGTCCGCTGATTGCCCACGGCACCACTGCCTTTACGGCGCTTTGGCTCACATGGGAAGCTCATTCGCTGACCTCTCTTTCTTGCCTCCTCTTGGCAGTGGGTTTGATGACAGCGCTGAAACTTCCCATAGTGGCCCGCAAGCCCGCTCTCATTCATCTCCTCGTTGCATTTATGTTAGCTGCTTCCTCGTGCGTCTTGTTCAGCGACGCAGGTTCAGGCTTAGTGCAAACTCTGGGAAGGGACCCGACTCTGACCGGCCGGACAGAGGTTTGGAATCGCGTCCTCGGCATGTCTCCGAACGGTCTGTTAGGAACTGGTTTCGAGAGTTTTTGGTTAGGGCAACGGCTCCAACAGCTGTGGAGCATCTTTTGGTGGCACCCAAACGAAGCTCACAACGGCTACATCGAGATATTCCTGAACTTAGGATGGGTGGGAATTGCCCTCCTCACATTGATGTTGGTGACAGGCTACCGAAACGCTGTTAAGGCGTTCCAACAGAACGAGAACGCAGGCAATCTTCTCCTGGCATACTTCGTCACGGTCGTGGCCTACAGCCTAACCGAAGCAGGCTTCAGGATGATGAACCCTGTGTGGATCACCTGCCTCTTGTCGATAACCGCTATTCCCGAGGCTCGTGTTGTCGAAAATCGGCTCACTCTCGAAGCTGATGAAGTCCATCACATTGCAGTACTTGAACCACATGCTTCCCAATTTGTGACGACTCGCGCCGGGAGGGCGAATGAATCCTTTTGATGCAAGCGGCACGTTTGGACTGGAGCCGCAGGGCAGCGGGTTGCGGCACCTAGCGGTACGAGGCGCGGGGGTTTCTTTGCTTTCTCAAGCCTTTGCCTTTGTAATCCAGATGATTGCCATCATCGTCTTAGCCCGGCTGGTGACGCCAGCAGACTTTGGGCTGGTAGCCATGGTTACCACATTTAGTCTGTTACTCACAAGCTTCGGCCTAAATGGATTCACCGAAGCCATCCTCCAGCAAACTCAGATTGATTCCGGCCTGATCAGTAATTTGTTCTGGATCAATTTGTGGATCGGCATTGCTCTTACCGCAGGGTTCGCCGCCTCTGGCTCCTTGTTGGCACGGTTTTATGGCGATTCGCGTTTGCTGAACGTAACCATAGCCTTATCATCAACCATACTTTTGAGTAGCGTTTCAGTTATACATCTAGCCCTTCTAAAAAGAGCTATGCGCTTCTCTGCGGTCTCTGCCAATGACATGCTGGCTCGCGCCGTCTCCGTCGTCGCGTCCATTATGTTTGCATGGGCAGGTGGGGGGTACTGGGCACTAGTCGCAGGAGCTATCGCCCTGCCACTCACCGCAACAATTGGGGCTTGGCTCCAATGTAGGTGGATTCCAAATCTGCCTCGGCGAGTAGTTGGGACTGCTGCGATGGTAAGGTTCGCCATAACCGTTTACGGTCGATTCATGATCAATTACTCCTCAAGAAACCTAGATAATCTTTTGGTCGGATGGCGTTTCAACGCGCAGTCTCTCGGGTTTTACAAGAAGGCATACGATCTCTTCGTCTTACCTTCAAACCAGCTCTTATCTCCCATCTCGGCTGTTGTAATCTCCACGCTGAGCCGGTCCAATCGAGACCCGTTGCAGTTCAAGCGATATTTCGTTGGAACCCTCTCCGTTTCGGCGCTTGTAGGGATGGGGATCGGTGGTTGCCTCACCCTCGTTGCCAAGGACTTGATTCGTTTGCTGCTGGGTCCGGGGTGGGAAACGTCGGGTCGTATCTTCACGCTCTTCGGACCAGGGATCGGCGTCATGCTAATCTATTTAACGCTAGGCTGGATTCACCTCTCTATCGGAAGGGCAGACCGCTGGTTTCGCTGGACAGTTGTAGAGTTCGCGGTCACAGCGATACTGTTTTTGCTAGCACTGCCTTGGGGACCGGAGGGCATCGCTCTCGCCTGGACAGCTTCCTTCTGGATTCTAACTCTTCCAGGACTCTGGTACGCCGGGAAGCCCATACAACTCGGCATCTCTCCTGTGGTCGCCGCCGTATGGAAGCACCTTGCTGCGTCGGCAATTGCTGGTTGCCTAACCTTGGCAGTTTTGCGAGCATCCCCCAACTTTCTAGTGGGGTCGGGTTCGCTTGAGGCACTCGGTCGTATCGTTATGACCTCTTTGGCGTTTGGAATTCTGTATCTCGGTGTCGTCATTCTGCTCCATCGGGGACGTGCCCCCATTTACCAGTTTCTAGGACTCCTAAAAGAGATGATACGATGGCGCAGGTCTCCAAAAGAGTCAGTAAATTTCGTCATGACGAAGGGCACTGGCGGCAGCGTAGTCCTCGCCATGGGGCCAGAAAAAACGGCCGAATGAAAGAAAGGGAAATCGCAATGGCAGGGATGACTCCATCTGTACAAACTCTACGTGCGGTTTCTCGCACCCATGGCCAGGCCGAAAATGGTCTGCCCGATGAGATCGAAGCCGCACTGCTCACAGGTGGCTTCGACAGGCCTTATGCATTCGGTTTAGCTATGGCGCTGATCACACGGGGGGTAAGCCTCGATGTAATCGGCAGCGATGAGATCGACAGCCCCGAAATGCATTTCACTCCCAAGCTTCGCTTTCTCAATCTGCAGGGGAGTCGACGACAGGATGCTACTCTCGCCGAGAAAGCATCAAGGGTGTTGACCTACTATGTGCAACTCATTCGATATACTTCGACGGCCAAGCCCAAGATCTTCCATATCTTGTGGAACAACAAGTTGCGGTTTTTCGATCGAACCGTGCTGATGCTTTATTACAAGCTCTGCGGCAAGAAAATCGCATTCACGGCGCACAACATCAATGCTGGCAAGAGAGATTCAACCGACTCATTCCTCAATCGTTTGACCTTAAGGATCCAGTATGGGCTTACCGATCACATCTTCGTGCACACAGAAAAGATGAAGGCCGAACTCATCGAGGACTTCGGTGTCCGCGGAGGAGTGGTTACGGTCATCCCCTTTGGGATTAACAATTCTGTTCCAGACTCGGCTCTCACTTCTGAACAGGCGAAGCGCAGGCTCAATATCAAGCCGGGCGAGAAGACCATCTTGTTCTTTGGCAACATCGGGCCTTATAAAGGACTGGAATTCCTGGTGGCTGCATTTCAACGGCTCGTGGCTGAGCGTGAAGAATATCGGCTGATTATCGCTGGTAAGCCAAGGGGAGGGTCAGAAAAGTACTTGGAAGGGATTGATCTGGCTATCAGCCGCGACGTTGATCAAGGACGGATCGTCCGGAGGATCGAATACGTTCCTGACGAGGAGACGGAATTGTATTTTAAAGCCGCCGACGTCTTGGTGCTTCCCTATACACAGGTTTCCCAGAGTGGCGTGCTTTTTTTGGGATACAGTTTCGGCTTGCCCGTTATCGCAACCGACGTCGGGTGCTTGAGGGATGACATAGTTGAGGGCAGAACGGGCTTTTTGTGTAGGCCACGCGATCCACACAACTTAGCCAAAACCATCGAAGTGTATTTCGAGAGTGATCTTTTCAAGAACCTGAACACTCGGCGGCAGGAGATTAGGAATTATGCCGTCGGACGGCATTCGTGGGATGTTGTGGGTGAAGTGACTCGAAACGCATACGCTAAACTGCTGGGCAGGATCCGTTATGGAACCTCTTGTATCAATTCTCATCCCTGCGTTCAACGCGCAGGAATGGATCAGTGACACACTTCGATCTGCAGTGGCACAGACGTGGCCGCGAAAAGAGATCATCGTCGTTGATGACGGTTCCAGCGACGAGACTCTAGCGATTGCGCGGAGATTCTCCTGTGGAAACGTCTGCGTTATTACCCAAGAAAATCAGGGTGCGGCCGCTGCCAGAAACAAGGCTTTCTCTCTCTGCCAAGGGCAGTACATTCAGTGGCTGGATGCCGATGATCTTTTGGCTCCGGACAAGATTTCTAGGCAGATGGAAATCTTAGGCCAGTGCCTCAGCAAATGGACGCTTGCTTCCTCAGCTTGGGGACAATTTCTATATCGAGACCGCAGAGCGAAGTTTGTTCCGACTGCATTGTGGTGTGATTTGAGTCCCGCTGATTGGCTGGTGCGAAAGTTGGGACAGAATCTCCACATGCAGACCGCCACATGGCTTGTCAGCCGCGAGTTGAGCGAAGCCGCTGGTCCCTGGAACACCGCGCTGCTAGGAGACGATGATGGCGAGTACTTCTGCCGCATCCTACTGGCCTGCAACAGCATCCGATTCGTTCCGGAGGCCAGAGTCTATTATCGTGCGTCCGGGTCCAATAGCCTCAGTTATATAGGACGTTCAAATCGGAAAAGGGAAGCTCAGTGGCTTTCGATGCGTATGCATGTGGCATATCTTCGCTCGTTGGAAGACAGCGAAAGAGTTAGAGCAGCCTGTGTAAGGTACCTGCAAAACTGGCTGATTTTCTTCTACCCGGAAAGGCTGGACATTGTTCAGCAGGCGGAAGAGATGGCCAAGGCGCTGGGGGGGCAACTGCAGGCTCCGAGCCTGGGCTGGAAGTACTCTTGGATCAAAGCGCTTTTGGGCTGGCGCTTGGCCATGCATGCGCGATTTTTTCTGCCGTCTGTCCGATGGTCTTTGGCCCGTGTTTGGGACAAGGCTTTACTTTACGCGGAGGACAGATGTCAGGTATAGTTTCACTGCCAATTTAAGTAACGACATACTAACTCAGTGATTCCGGAATCGAAGTGTTTGAGCGAGAAAACAGCTGTTCTCCTGCTTTTGCGCAATAAGGAATTCCACCGTGCATGACATGCCTGACGCAGTGATCCTTTGCGGCGGCCAAGGTACGCGCATCCGCTCGGTGCTCGGGGATTGCCCAAAATCGATGGCGCGCATAGCGGGCCAGCCGTTTCTTGAGATCTTGCTCAATCAAGTTGAGACTGCGGGATGGCGTCGCGTGGTCCTGTGCTCTGGCTACGGACGGGAGGCACTTCGCCGCTATTTCGCCTCCCATCGGTCGATTCTTGAGATCTGCTTCTGCGAAGAGGAGACCCCCCTTGGAACGGGTGGGGCGCTGCTCAACGCACTGTCGCTCCTCAGAAGCGATGCAGTGCTGGTGATGAACGGTGATAGCTATGTGTCGGTCGACCTTGCTGCTCTCTACGACCGGTATCGACAACTCTTGACAAAGCTTCTTATGGTTATCGTGCCGACGGACGGGCGTAACGACGCTGGCAGAGTTGTCATCGATTCCGGTTACCGCATCACGGGGTTTGCCGAGAAGACAGACCCAACGGATAACTGCTTCTATAACGCAGGTGTTTATTTGATTTCGCGCCCGTTGCTAGAAACCGCAACGCTTGGGCGTTCGATTTCGCTAGAACGAGAATTGATCCCCCAATGGATCCCGATGGGCATACACGCGTTCATCCATAATGGCCCCCTATTGGACATTGGGACCCCGGAACGCCTTGCGACGGCAAATGCTTTTTTTGAAAGGCAAGCAAGAATCAAATGTGACTGTGAGGTACCAAAAAATGTTTGATTGCGCTTCAATTCTTAGGGAGAACCTGGGAGAAAGTCTGAAAGTCCACTCGCGGCTGCTCACCGAAACATTACCGCAGATGATTAGGGCCGCGGAACTGCTCATAACGGCATATCGTCACGGTGGCAAGGCAATCTTTCTGGGAAACGGCGGCAGTGCCGCAGATGCTCAGCACCTTGCGGCTGAATTTCTAGGGCGTTTCCTGCAAGAACGTCGCCCACTCCCAGCGCTAGCCCTTAATACAAACTCCTCGGCGGTAACGGCGATCGGGAATGATTACGGCTACGATCACGTTTTTGCTCGACAGCTCGAGGCACTGGCCGCTCCGAACGACGTTGTCGTGGCCATCAGCACTTCAGGCAATTCGCCCAATGTGATCGAAGCTCTTCTGGTCGCTCGGAAGCGGCGTATACCTACAATCGGTTTCACCGGGGCTTCCGGCGGTCGCATGCGCACTCTTGTCGACGTGTTGATCGCTGTTCCGTCCTCAGATACCCCCCGCATTCAGGAGTGCCACATCCTAGTCGGCCACTCGCTTTGCTGTGCTATTGAGCAGGCCATTGTTTCGGAACCAAGCTTCTCGGTTGCTAGCAGCTAACTGTCCATTTCTCCGGGATCTTTCGCTTGGGGACGGTATTACTCGTTGGTGATCTTCAAGCGGTTATAAATCAATCAGAATTTCAGCTATATATCCCTTATGCCGCGTATCGCTATTTTCTTCGATCGTGACGGAGTCTTGAATGAGGAAGTTGGCCACATTGCTAAGGCCTCCGATTTACGCGTATACCCATTCGCCGCGGAAGCGGTGCGGCGCGTCAATGAGACGGGAGTACTCGCAATTGTCGTAACCAACCAGTCCGGCATCGCTCGCGGACTATTAAGCGAAGCATCTCTGAAGGGTATACATGACAGATTGGAGGAGGTCCTCGATTTCGGGGGAGCGCGGCTTGACGATATTTATTACTGCCCACATCACCCGGAATATGGCACTCCACAATATCGGCGGGTGTGTAACTGCAGGAAGCCGAACCCGGGAATGCTTTTCGCGGCTGCCCGGGATCACGAAATCGATCTCACACAATCTACTTTTGTAACAGATCGCCATCGCGAGATTGCTATGGCACAAATGCTAGGTCTCCAAAGTGTGCTGGTACTGACCGGTTACGGTCGTTCCGAACGAGAGCAACAAGGGTACGTAAATATGCCAAGACCGGACCTTATCGCAGAAGATGTACTGCACGCTGTTCAAAGCATTGTTTCCGGAATGTCCCGCGAGAAGCCTAACGTCGCGGCACGTAAGGCAACAAGTGCGGACCGTGCAACCTGCTGGAGTTCACGATCGACACATGGCGAGGGAGCACGTTAGAAAGGCGCTCGAACCAACTTCTGTTGCAAGCGGGCCAGTATTTACTGTCTAATTTAAAAGAGCGACCCGTACTAGCCGAGGTGCTCCCAATCAAATGCTGCCCAGCAATCATTTACGAAACAGCACAGCTCCTAATGAGCATTGAGACAATCAGCGGGAGCTCAGCTGAGCGATACGGACATACTAATTCTCAGACTGGAGTGAACCCATGATCATTACACGCACACCTCTTCGAGTCTCTTTCTTCGGCGGTGGCACTGATTATCCGGTTTGGTATCGTGAGCACGGGGGAGCAGTATTGACGACGGCTATTGATAAGTATTGTTACATTACCTGCCGTCGACTGCCTCCCTTCTTTGAATACCGGAGCAGGATTTCATACTCCAAAGTCGAAAATGTCTGTAGTAATGACTTAATTGAGCATCCCTCGGTGCGGGGCTGCTTGCAATTTCTGAAAATCAGGGAAGGTGTGGAGATTCATCATGTGGCTGATTTGCCCGCGCGCACTGGTTTGGGAACCAGTTCTGCCTTCACCGTGGGCCTACTGTTGGGACTCTATGCGCTCAAAGACAGAATGCGTGACAAACATGCGCTGGCCCAAGACGCCATCTACGTTGAGCAGGAACTACTTCGGGAAGCGGTCGGCGCGCAAGATCAGGTTATCGCCGCCTATGGGGGATTCAACCACGTCCACTTTTGCGTGGATGGAAGCATCGATGTAAAGCCCGTAGTTGCCCCTCAGAGTAGGCTTGCCGAACTCGAGAATCACTTGGTCCTTTTCTTCACTGGATTTACCCGTACTGCCTCTGAGATTGCAAAAGAGCAGCTTAGGGAAACCCCCAAACGAAAAGGGGAACTTGGCGCAATGCTGCAGATGGTTAACGAGGCCAAGGATATTATCTCGAACACGAATCGACAGGTCAGCGAGTTCGGGCGTTTGCTGCATGAGAGTTGGAAGCTCAAAAGAAGCTTGAGCAGCAAGATCACCAGCCCGCAGATCGACGAAATCTATGAGGCTGGATTGAGCGCGGGGGCAATTGGAGGAAAGTTACTAGGAGCGGGAGGAGGAGGATTCATGCTCTTTTTTGTCCCGCCCGAACGACGAGAAGCGCTAAGGCGGCGGTTGCAGAACTTATTGTCCGTCCCATTTACCTTTTCTGCTAGAGGTAGTCACGTTGTCGTGTACGAACCAGAAGCCGCGTACGACGGCTGCCAAGCGAGCGAGACAATGGATGCCCAGATCGCTTCATGTCGTTGAGTCGTGTCGCTCGCACGCACGGAGGAGGAGGACTGCGTTATGAGAGTCTTGATTACGGGGGCTGCGGGCTTCATCGGCCAGTTTCTTGCTAAGCACTGCGTCGAAGCTGGGTGTTCTGTGCTCGGAATCGATCACAGAGAGCCGGAAGCTGGCTGGACAGGCACGCACCTTGAACGTTGCGATGTTCGAGACGCGACACATCTGTCGGAGCTTGTATCCGCGTTCCGACCAGATCGCGTTTTCCATCTCGCCGCCCAGAGTTATCCAACAGTATCGCTGCTCGAACCACGAGAGACTATGGACATAAACGTCGGAGGGACAATAAACCTGTTTGAGTGCTTGCGTGCGTCCGCGACGAGGGCCCTGGTGATCGTCGCTTGTTCGAGTGCTGAATATGGACCGGTTGCAATCCAGGACATGCCGGTGCGCGAGAGTCATTCACTCTCTCCATTGCATCCCTATGGCGTCAGTAAAGTTGCTCAGGACTTGCTCGCGGCGCAGTATTTTACCAATTATGGAACTCAATCGATTAGAGTCCGGATTTTCAACACGACCGGGCCGGGAAAGATTGGCGATGTGTGCTCCGATCTTACGAAGCGGGCTGTCCAGATTGAAATGGGCGCTCGACGTCCCTCAATGATGGTCGGTAACCTCACTAGCCGTCGAGCGATTGTCGATGTGCGCGATTTTGTGCGCGCCTTCTGGTTATCAGCAGAACGCTGTAAGGCCGGTGAGGTTTACAACATCGGAACTGATCAGACCTACTCCGTCCATGAAATAATCGAAACGATCCGTGCGCAATTATCTACTAGCTTCCAAGTGGAACAGGATCCCACCCTGGTACGATCCTGCGATGAGCCAATTATCGCAGGGGATATCTCCAAGTTCCGGAGCTGTTGTGAGTGGACGCCTGAAATTAAACTCTCCACTACCTTGCGGGATATGCTGGAGTGGTGGAGAGTTCGCCTCGCTGATCCTGTCTTCCCTATGTTAGACAGCAACGCACGTCGTAGTACGAGCGCGTGAAGCGTCACGGAGCTCGGGTGGATCAATGGACAACGACTTGCAGGTTCGTGGGGGGGGCAACGACGGTCGTGCTGCCGCCTGCATAGCAATTGCTTGCGAGGAACAGCAAGTAGCCGTTGGCGTCCCTGGAACTATTGTTGTAGCAGGCTTGTGCAGGGATGACGTTTGCGTGTCCACCAAGACCTGAGATATTTCCGCCGGTGACATCGGGTCCTATGGCAGGCCATGGAATCGAAGATGGCCACCAAGATGGTTTTGACGACAGGTAAAACGAGGCTGGCAAATTCTGAGTGCTGGGCACAGAATTTGCAAACTGGCTAATTCCGCTCGGAACCTCGGCATTCACAAACCGGACTGTGGCACTCGCAGAGTCGTAGTTGCCCCAACGCATCACGTTTGCCTGAACGCTTGCGTCGTTGGGGACGTTGGTGGTGCCTGCACCGAATGTGTAAATCGCTTGGTCGTTGGTAGTTTGATCCACCTCGTAGGTCGTATGGTAGCCGGAAGTGCCGAGGACGTTTCCGACGATGTTGTAGTAACGGCTGTAGGCACGCAGGAATATTGGATTTGTGTTACTGGTTTTGCCAAGTTCCCATCCGCTCCAATAGTTTCTGAATGCGGTTATGAAATTGTGAGTTCCATGAATGACGTCGCTTTGTAGCCCAGCTCCAACATTGCCCTCAAACAGTACATTGTCAGCGCCTCCGGCGTGCATCCAGGCGCTCTGTATCATCCAATTCAGCGACGCCGTATAGTAGTCATTGGCTGAATAGTTATAAGCGATGACATCTCCGGAAGCGGCTCCATTCATCATCTGAGGAGAAGTGACGTGTTCGAAGATGTTGTTCTCGATCAGTGAATTCGAGCTTGGATAGTCTTCGACGCCGTAGCTCTGAGATGCCGCATTCCGCGTTCCGTAAAAATAGCTATCTCGCACTACGCTCTGCGGGGATATATACAGGCGGACATGACTGCGCGGGGAGTTAAGCGAGCGAACTCCCTTAATCCAGCAGTTCAGGCCGTTGAAAATAACAATGCCCGCACCAGAACTGTCAATAGAACTGAGAGTGTGATCGAGCGAGACGTTCTCGATTCCGGAGTTTTTGACCGGGGCGGTGGGCCACCAGGCTTGCGGGCTCCTTGAACTCGACCAGTTTGGCATATAGAGACCCGGAGAGATCGTAACCGTATTTCCGTTAATGCCCGTAACTTTGACTAGCTGGGCCTGATCGCGGTTTGTTCGGCCTCCGCCCGCAGGCCCCTCATCAGCGCAATATGGTGACTGGCCAGTGCCCCCCGTCGGGCCATAGGAACAGACAAAAATCGTTCCAGGATCACTAAGGTCGTTGTTCTGGTCGAGAATCAAGAAGTTGCCGATTGCAAGGTTTGTCGTACTGCTTAGGGTGATTTGGGTTGCACCTCTGGCATAGCCACCCGTCCAATTTGCACTATTGCTAGGCCCCCCTCCCCAGTTTGAATCGGAGCTATCTATGCACACATCTGTCCACTGACCGTGACAACCCGTGCCTCCGGTAAAAACCAAAAAAGTGAGATTTGCTCCTGCTCCGCGAAGGGTTACGTTACTCTTGGCATTAAAAACAATTCCGCTGGTGAGGTTATACGTACCCGCGCTCAGATAAACTACCTGGCCGCCCGGGCAAGCTGCGATGGCGCTGTTAATTTGATCCGCGCTTGCTCCCGGATTCAGTGTGGCGCATATCGTCGTGCGATTCGGTATACCGCCAGGAATTCCTGCGTTTGACCAGTCAATTGCGCGGCTGGGATCAATAATTCCGGACCATTGCTGCGCGCGAACGGCGCTCGGCGTCACCCAAAGCAAGATTAAGCAAGTCAGAAGGCCCTTCATGTTTCGAATATACATTTTGTTCCTTTACCCGGTTTTTTTTCAACGGCCCTCAGGCCTATGTGGCGAGAAGGCTAACAACCGCCGGTCGTGTACTATTTCGGAATCGGAATAGGTGCGGCGGCAGAGACTTCGTTCGAATACTCACTCTCAACGATGTCTGGTCATCTAAATTCTGGATTGACGGGAATGGTGAAGCCTTTTCCATTCTTCGGCCAGAAGCCTCAAGTAATTCCCTACTGCAACCAATCGGGCGGGTAGAGCAGTTGCGGCATTGCGGGCCGGATTCGACGTGCTTAAAATTCCCGCCCACACGACGGAGCCTAAACTATCAAAGAATTGTAGACAGTCGGCGGAACCATGAAGTTTTTGTGGGACTGTCGGGCGAATTCGCGTCGGGCTTTCTCTTACGAAAGTACAGGCCTCACAGGGACATCCAAGCTCTCCATTATGGAGCAGCGGCCTGAAGGGCACCAAATTGTTAGAAAAAGAGACGCGGCCGCCGACTGTGACGAACGTTGGCTGCAGGGATAGACGTATATCCGGCGAAACTGGTATCCTGACTTTCCTTGAGAGAACCCGTATTGGCATGCCTAACCCAATTGTGTATTGTTCTCCCATCAGCGTTGTTTTCGACACGCCCTGCCCCAGAGTCGAATCTGTGATTCGGTTTCCTCGCTCAAGCCACATCGTTCCGAT
>QIAL01000314.1:16248-21845 GCA_003225535.1 Acidobacteriota bacterium
TGCGACATCGGTTCAAGCGGCGGGCTCCTCCAGAGCCAAGAAACACCTTCGGGCGGGCACTACGTCGTTCTGACATGGAAGGCCAGCACTTCCGTGGTTGCGGGCTACTACGTTTACCGGGCAGAGAATCCGGGCGGGCCATACAAAAAGCTGAATTCCTCTCCCATCCGGGAAACCACATACAGAGATTCTCCCCTGCAAGCCGGACGCACGTACCTTTACCAGGTGACCGCAGTCGATGCCAAAGGCCAGGAGAGCGCGTTCTCGAATCAGGTCCGCGCCATCGTGCCTTCACCATAGGGTCGATCCGATTAAGGGATTATCGCTTGTACTTGGTTCGAAAAACTACTCTGGTTTCCGCTGCTGTCCACTGACGTTGTTACGTAATAATAAGTTTGACCGGTTTGAACCGTAGTGTCTGTGTAGATTAGGCCGGTGACTGGCGAAGAATCAAGCAAGATATAAGGCCCACCGTCCACCGTGCCCCGGTAAACGTAGTAGCCTGTCACTACTGATGTGCTAGCCACCCAACTGAGGGTCGCGGTGTGCGCCTGCTGCGCTGCGCCAGTGAAGTTTACCCCCGTAACATCGGCATTGCTTAGGGTTACGCTCTGGCTGGTCGGGCTGAAGGTGAACCCCGCCTCGCTCGGAGTTATGGCGTAATTTCCTGGCGCCAACCCCGCGAAAGCGTAATTCCCTGAGCTGTCCGCCGTTTGTGTACCAGTCGATGCTCCGCTTAATGTAACAGTCGCTCCGCTTCCGCCTGCCGCGGGAGTGATCGTGCCTGAGATCTTGTATGTCAGTTGTGGCGGATTTGTAGCTTGGGTACTGCCCACGGTACCGCTGCATCCACTGACTAAAACAACGGCCAGAAGCATCCCGAACAACACGAGCGCAAGCGTCTTGCCGAAGTTGAAAAAATGAGAAATTCTGGCGAGTTTCGAGCTGGTTGTCTTGCGTCTTGAGTTGACATCCATACGTTACTCTACTCCCCTATCCCCAAGACAGTTTACAAGCACCGTGATAGCTCGAAATACTGCTTTGAAGTGCAAATAAAGTACAGGTGGTACCACTGGACTCAAGGACTAAGGGTCAAAACTCCGAATCGGAAATATCGGACGGGGCTCACAAACCATGCTCTTACAGTCACTTGTGAGCAAACTCCGTTTTGACAACCAACTCGCTCACTCTAAGTAGGCCTGCCTTCTTTTTTCAATAGGTCATTTCACGTCCACCGCAACGCGCGTCTCGCGCATACATTGCCGGGTCCGCCCGCGAAACTGAGGCGGCCCCGGTAGTTGTGTCTGCTCTGCTTCTCTCCAACACCTGCCTCAGGTCACGGGATTGCCGCGCTCACCTGATTCGAGTAGGAGCTCTCATTCCCGGCAGCGTCCACAGCAGTTGTCACGTAATAGTAGGTGGTTCCACTTTGCACATTCGCATCATTGTACGTGAGTCCAGTTAGAAGCGATGAATTGATCTTTATATACGAACTCCCGTTCACCGTGCTGCGGTAGAGGTTGTATCCAGAAACCGTGGAGGGACTGGAGCCCCAAGTCAAAGCCACAGAATGCTGCACCGCCGCCACTCCAGTTCCCGATAAAGAAACCGCTGCAGGCGACCCAGTCGCGTTGCTTGCGATCGAAATGGTGCCGTTTGCACTCCCCGCCGCAGTCGGATGGAATTGTGTTGTAAGAGTGAGGGTCTGCGATGGAGAGAGTGTGACCGGAGCGCTTCCGCCCGTGGCTGAGTATCCTGTCCCACTCACTGAGATTTGTGAAATCCCGACTTTGGAATTGCCCGTGTTGGTCACCGCGACGTTCTGCGAAGTGGAAGACGTGCCAGTCGTGACGTTGCCGAAGTTCAGGCTTGTCGGGCTAACGTTCAGCGTGTAAGTGGCGGCGAGCCCCGAGCCGCTGAGAGCTATCGAAGTTGGGGTGGCCGATGCGCTGCTCGCAATAGAAAGGCTGCCAGAAGCGGCCCCAATCGACGCCGGCAGAAAATTCGCCGTGATTGTGGCCTTCTGGCCTGGGCTCACGCTCATGGGCAGTGATAGCCCACCGACCGTGAATGCCGTGGAGCCTGACGCTGTCACTTGAGTGACGCTCAAAGCGGCCGTCCCCGTATTTGTAACGACCAGGGTCTGGGACGTATTGGTGCCGACCGGGTCATTTCCAAAGTTGATCGAGTTGGAACTAACCTGAATGCCGGGCCCGGCAAGCGCGGCAACCGTCAATGTAGCCGTCGTGCTTGTGATCGTCCCCGCCGCGTTGCTTACCACCACTCGGAACGTCGATCCGTTATCTGTGGTCGTCGTCGCCGGAGTTGTGTAGCTGGCCGAAGTGGCGCCTGCAATACTGGCCCCGTTCTTCTGCCACTGATAGCTCATGGGCGCGGTACCACCTGCGGTTACCGCGAACGTCGACGACTGCCCTGCCACCACCGTCTGGTTCCCCGGCTGGATCGTGATCATTGGCGGCGAGAGGGCACTGGCTGGCAATACTTCGATGCCGTTCACCTTGGGACTCTGTGTCGAGCCGGGAAGGAAGTTGACACTCAGGGTTCCATTCGTCACCGTGACATTGAACGTTTTCACCACCGGGATGTTCATCCCGCCCGCTGCTGCGTAGATATCGAAGTTGGTGAGTACCTGCGTGCGGTTAATGGACACATTGAAGATGCGTTGTCCGGGACCAGTCACATAAGCCTCGGCAAAGTCCAGGTTCACGTTGTAGTTGCCGTTCGCAACCGGAATGTTGTATGCGAACGAACCCCAGCGCTCAGTTTGAAACACCTGCGGTGCGGGAGTGCCCGTGATCGGGCTCGTGGTGTAGTAGGTCGACCCCCCCGTGTAGAACTGGTCCGCAAGCCAAGTGTTCCCATTGGCATCGGTGTAAGGCGTCGTCGTACCGGCGTTGATCCGAACCGACGTGGGAGCTGCCTGTGCACCCCCGGTCCCTACGGAAGTCAGGAACAGTAAGAGAAGAAGGGCAGGCGAAAAAAGACGAATGAACCTTTTGGTGTTCAAAGATAGATCTCCAAACCTTTTTTCTTGGTGCTATCGGGACGCAAGATCGCTTTGGCTGGGGTTGGGCGATTGGCGAAGAGAACGAAAACCGCTGGGTCCTGAAGTCTGGGCTGAAGAGGGCCGACCTGGTTTGTGTATGTCCCTAAATCTGTTCTCTGGGTCCCACTTGCAGGCGGAAGGTTAGGTGATAGCAAAATTCAAAGCTGTCGGCAGGAAAACGATTTTCCCGTCAGACCATTTACAACGTGGGCTTCCGAGAGTGTCCTACATCGGTACCAGAACTCTCCGTGCATGTTTCTTTCTCTCTGGTGACTGCCATCGCTCCAGGCCGTTTCCTGTTCTGTGCGGATACGTGGGGACCAATCAAACGCGATAAACGGTTTCTTTGGCAATACTCAATGCCATAAACGCGCGTCTCGCATTACAATCGAAACCATTCTTCCGCGGCGCGCTTCCTAAATCGGAGCAGAATTGAATATAGAAATGTAGACGTGGGATGATTCCATACTGAAATTACGGCGCTTCGTCTCGGTACTTGCAATTCTGGCCGGTGGAATTTGCCTTGGCGCCCTTGTTCAAAATCTCAGGAGCTTAGAAAACTGAGGGGCACTTCATGGGTCATCCTCTTCTCGATCTCACAAACAAGACCGCCGTGGTCATCGGCGGAACCAGCGGCATCGGACTGGCGCTCACCCGCGGTCTGGCCCAAGCCGGAGCGAACGTTGTGCCCACGGGCCGTCGGGCGGAGCAGGTTCGAAACGCTGCCGCGCAAGTAGTGGCGCTCGGCAAACGATCTCTCGCGCAAACCTGCGATGTCACTGAAAACGCCAGCATCGAGCGGCTCTTGCAAGCCGTGTGCGCTGAATTCGGGAGCGTGCAGATCCTCGTAAATTGCGCCGGTCGTACGAAGAAAATGCCCACTCTGGACTTTCCGGAAACGGAATGGGATGCCATCCTGGAAACAAATTTGAAGGGGACTCTGCGCGCTTGCCGAGTGTTTGGCCGCCATATGATCGAGAAACGTTATGGCCGCATCATCAATGTCGGTTCAATCTCCTCACTTGTCGGGCTGTATCAAGTTGCTGCGTATGGTGCCAGCAAAGCGGGCGTCGCTTCCCTGACGAAATCGCTGGCCATCGAGTGGGCCAGTTCGGGCATTTGTGTTAACGCACTGGCTCCGGGCGTATTTCGCACGGACTTGAACGCCGCTCTGCTCGATGGAACGGAACGTGGGAAAGAGTTTTTGCTTCGCACACCCATGAGGCGCTTCGGCCAGCTCGACGAATTAGCCGGCGCCACGGTGTTTCTCGCCTCCGATGCCGCCAGCTTTGTCACCGGTCATCTTCTCGTGGTTGACGGCGGCATGCTCGCCAGTGGCGTCAATCAATAAGCCTGCCTGGAGCCCGTCTGCTCGCAATTAGATTTCTCAAGCAATTCTGGCTGGCTCCAGCTTTGGAGCCAGAGCGTGGATCACGCCAAGCGCCACTAAATATGTGGCGGCAGCGATAAAAAACGGAATCATGTAGCTGCCGGTCCATTGAAGCACGTGGCCGACTACCCACGCGATAAGCAATCCCCCGACGGCTCCGGCCATTCCGCCAATTCCCGTCACGGAGCCGACAGCCTGAGCCGGAAACATGTCGGATGTTACCGTGTAAAGATTCGCGGAGAATCCCTGATGGCATGCGGCCGCAAGTCCGATCAGCAACACAGCTGACCAAGTGCTTTCCACTCGATAGGCATATATCACGGGCGTGACGCCGATGGCGCAAATGAGCATGGCAATCTTGCGAGCCGCGTTGATGCTTCGCCCTCGTTTAATTAGAAATGAAGATATCCACCCTCCGGCAACGCTGCCAATGTCCGCGATGACATAGATCGCGATGAGCGGAGGACCTACTCGCGTAAGGGAAAGACCATGTTTAGTCTGGAAGAAACCGGGCATCCAGAAAAGATAAAACCACCAGATCGGGTCGATAAGAAATTTTCCAAAGGCGAATGCCCATGTCTGACGAAGTGGAACCAATCGGACCCACTCGATTTTAACAAGCTTATCTTGTGGGTCGCTGCGGATGTAATCCAATTCCGCCTTCGAAACTCTTGGATGCTCTCCCGGTTTGCGATAAATCATCAGCCAAAACGCTAGCCAGACAAAACCCAGAGCGCCGATCCCGATGAACGCACCGCGCCAGCCCCACCGTAAACTAATCCACGCCACCACAACCGGCGCAAGCATGGCCCCAACATTGGTCCCGGAGTTAAAAATCCCGGTCGCCAGCGCGCGTTCTTTCTTTGGGAACCATTCGGCCACCGCCTTGATGCTGGCGGGAAAGACGGCCGCCTCGCCAAAGCCGAGAGCGAATCGGGAGACCGCAAAACCTGTAAGGGAGCTCGCCAAGGCCGTCCCCATGGAAGCCAGGCTCCAGAAAATCATTGCCAGAGCGTAACCGAGCCGAGTGCCCAGGCGATCGACCACCCAGCCAACGACCAGCATGCCGAGGGCATAAGCAGCCTGGAAAACAATCACCAGGTTGCCGTAGTCGATTTCATTCCAACCCAAATCGTGTTG
>QIAL01000340.1 GCA_003225535.1 Acidobacteriota bacterium
CGTGGTACTCCCCGCACCCGCGGGCGCGAGATTCTCCACAAAGCTGGCCGCTGTGTTCTGATCGGAGTTGCTGAAGTTGTCGCAGTTCGGTTGCCCACCGACCAGCCACAGGCTACCGGTCAATTTCGCGGGTGCCATCGGCGGCACCGATCCCGAGATCCCCGTCACATGCTGGTCCCAACCCGTCTCCAGCGTGGCAACGCCAGTCTTTTGTCCAGCGACCATAGCATTCGCGTAGTCAAGCACCGGTGCGTTGGTCTTGAGCCAGTTGGTCACCGCATAATTTGCCAGCTTGGTAAGGTAGGTGTCGCCGTCGCCCAGATCAATCGTGAGTCGTGCCGCGTAATTGGAACCGGTGGCATCGTACGCGATCTGTGACCGGTAGGCGCTCACGAACTGCTGCAGCCCCGTTAGATTCGGACTGCTGCTGTTTTCATAGTCGATTTCCATGCCGACATTGAATTGCTTGGCCGCATTGGCCGCGTTGATACCCAGTTGCGTCGGATTCGACGACAGCGCCTTGTCCCAGTTCTTTCGGAAGCTGGCCCCGCCGATCGACATCATCACCCGAACGCCGCGGCTCTGGAAGTAATTGATGACCGCAGTATTCATGCCGATGGGAATCCCGTTGCTGTCACCCGAATCGGTAGTAAGGTTCATCAGCTTGACGGGATCCACAAAGCTCAGCACTACAACATTCACAGAGGGCTGATACGTGCCGTTCATGTTCCGATCAATCAGCCACCGGTTGTCAGTATCAAACGTGGTCATATTCGGAACCGAAGCCCAGCTGCACGCGTCGCTGTAGCAATGCCAAGCTCCGTAGATCTGCATCTGAGTTTGCGCGTTTGCAGTTGCGCCCGGCAATACCAACAACAGCAAAGCTGCCGAGCCAGTACAAATCATCGTTGTGATTCTTCGAGTCATGCGCGTCTCCTTAATCAAAGCGGGTACCCCACTCTCCCTGATTTTGGGAGAAGTGAAGGATTTTGACTTTGAGGCCGATACGAGCGCTGAAGGAAAAGGAAGCGAGCAACTCCCGCGTCGCTCCCCTCGCTATGAACTAGGAATTAAGGCGTTCCCGAAGGCGCCCCGTACAACTGGAAGACGCAAACCTCCAATTCGGCCAACGACTGGTACTTTTCCGACTATACGTATATGGAGATCGGCGATAGCGACTCGGTGAAGTTCGTCCAGGATGCCAAAGCCGCGGGCACAAATCCGCTGATGACAATGGTCATGCTGGATTGGGTTTCCAGAGGGGATCCGGCAAACGGCACTGACAACGGCCAACTGTACAGCTTTTCCGTGGCGAAGTATGGAGCGCAGTGCAGGGTCCGGCCTGACAATTCGGATGCGGGAAATGGTCAAAAGCTCGACTGTAGCACCAACGTCACCGGCAACGATGTCAATGATGCACACGTGCCGATCTTCGACGACAATTCAACCTCATGCCCGGCAAGCGCGCTCGGACCATGCGTCTATCGGAAAGACTGGGCGACAGCGCTTGCCGCCGCGTTTGGGGCGGCTCCCCATTTTTACGACATGGATAACGAGATCGACATCTGGGGAGGTACGCACCACGATGTGCATCCGAATCGGTCGGCTTACGATGAAATGCGGTCAGTTGCTGCTGGTGGTTTTACTGGAATGGAGCGGATAATAACGACAAAGGTAAACATGCGGGGATCGATTTCCTGCCTTGGTGGTTGAACGAGGTTTACTGGCAAGATCAGATTGCGGGTACGCACTCACTCGATCGATTCGATATTCATGCTTATCCGGATGGGCCGGATACTACGACCTACACGCCGGCGCAAAAGCAAGCTCTGGCCGTGAGCATCTATCGCGACTACTGGGATCCGACTTTCACTAGCCCTTCAGGCACAATCAACCAGATTTACACCACCCAGATTCAGCCGAATCACGCGATCCCATTCCGAATTCCTCGAATGCGGGCGATTGCGAATTCGATCTATCCCGGTACGCCGTTAGCAATCACCGAGTGGAGCGCGGAATTCGCCGGCGCATCCGACTTCTCCACAGCCTTGGGTGACACGGACGCGTATGGCATTCTCGGACGTGAGCGCGTATCGCTGGCATCTCGTTGGGGAGCTCCCGATCCGGCTAACCCGAATTATCAGGCGCTGAAGCTATACACCAATTATGACGGCGCTCATCATGGCTTTGCGCAGATTTCGGTTTCAGATACAAATACAGGAAACCCGAACCTGTTCAGCAGTTACGCGGCCGTCGACTCGACCGGTACGAAGATGACCGTAATGATCATCAACAAAGATCCAGAGACCTCGGCGCAAGTGTCGTTCAACCTGAACGGATTCACGCCCAGTTCTGTGACCAGCTATACGTTGGCCTCGACCGTTCCGAATACCATTGCCGTGTCATCAGCGAGTTCCTGGTCATCTCCAGTGACTGTGGCTCCGTACTCTGCGACTCTGCTCGTCATAACGGGGGCCACGGCCACCAAGCCCAGCTCTGAGTGGGATCTCAATCCCGATACCACCATGGTTCCGGCGGGAGGGACGGTGACTCTAAATCCGTCGATCACTAGCGGGACCGGCAATGTGACCTTGGCGAACGCTGCGTTCGACGCCTATGAGGGAGCGACGGCGTGCACGGGGACGATCAACATTATTACCGCTGCGATCACCACGACTACGAACGGGACAATTACTGTGAATGCAGGGGGTGCGCCGGGATTCTGCCACTTCACGGTGACGGGAACCGATAGCGCCGGTGTTATCCAGTCGCAGGGCGGATGGATTGTGGTGGGGAACCCAGCTGCTACGTTAACGAAAACCGGCGACAATCAACTTGGGTCTCCTGGCGGCCAGATCACCCTGGGAGTAACGCTAAGTCCTGGATCTTCTGGGGGAACTAACACCGGAGCAAGCATCTATTTCAATACGGATGCTGGCTCTCTCTCTGCGCCTATTGTCGTCACGGATCAGTCTGGATCCGGTACTGCGACTGTGACACTTACTTTGCCGTCGAGCGCGGGGGTTGTGCATGTGACGGCTGAAGGACCGTACGGGTTGGGGCATCCAGTGGCGACGTTTACCGAGACGGCGCAGTAGGCGACGCGCTGTGGCTCGGCTTCTAAAGGAAGTCAAAATCCCCAACCTGTCGCACAAGACGCGACAAGGGCGGGGCACCCGCGCAACTTGACGACATCACTTGTGCGCTCTTGCTTCGGCCTCGCCTAGCCATCCTCGACGGAGTTTGTCTTGGGGGATGCTGGACAAGTACGGCTTGAGATCTAGAAGGGGCGTGCCGTCCAACATGTCGATGCCGCGGACGTATAAGTTGCGGGCGTCACGGCGCAGGAGTTCGACTACG
>QIAL01000341.1 GCA_003225535.1 Acidobacteriota bacterium
CGTTGTCAATATAATCTGTGGAGATAATGGGGCAGGAGGAACAATGCCGCGGCACCCGGATCCGGATCTGGAAGAGCGCGTACTGAAGGCAGCCGATGGGCTGTGGAAACGAGGAGGAGAGCGGGCGCTGACGATGAGGGCGGTTGCCCGGGCGGCCGGAACGAACACTCCGGCGGTGTACCGCCGTTTCAAGAACCGGGAGGATCTGATTCGAGGGCTGCTGTTGCGGATTGCGGGCCGTATCCGGCAGGAATTTGAACAGGGCGAAACGCTCGAGCAGGTGGCGGAAGCGTACGTCGAGTTCGCGCTCAAAATGCCGAATGAGTATGAACTGTTCTATAGGCACTCTGGTTTAATGTCGCCGCGAAAGGGGCGAGGGGCTCCGCGGCCGATTCGCGAATCACGGCCGAACTTCGCTCTCACGGAACAACTACTGGCGAAGAACTTTGGAGGATCGGCGGAGCATCACACGCAAACCGCTCTGGCGCTGTGGGCGCTGCTGCATGGCACGTCAAGTCTGCTGCTGACCCAATCGATACCGGAGGGCCACGAAGAGGCATTGCGAGAAGCCTGCCGGGCGGGGGTCAGAGCGGTTTTGAAGGCGGCAGGTCGGCAAAATTCGTGAGGGTGCGGGGAAGACCGCCTGTAGCCATCCGGGGAAATAACGAACCCGCCGACTGTGAGAAATCTCTCACCTGATTTCATCGATCCTGCTGAGCTGGTCTGCTGCGCAATTCTGCCGATAGAAGAAACGTACGGACTCGCGTGAAAAACATCACGCGCGGCGGGATGCATGACGAAGATTCTTCTGGTCGACGACAGTAAGTTTTTGCGTATGGCCACCGAGCGGGCATTGGCCAGGGCGGGGTATGTGGTGATCACGGCGAGCGATGGATCGAAGGCGATTGAACTGGCCAAGAGTGACAGGCCTGACGTGATTCTGCTGGACATGCTACTGCCGGGAATGAGCGGACCCGAGGTCCTTATGGCTCTGAAGAAAGATTCCGGGACGGCTGGGATTCCCGTGGTTGCGTTCACCGGGCTCTCGCAGAAGAACGCGATGAGGCTACAGAAGGATGGAGCGTGCGCATTCCTGGAGAAATCCGCGCTGGAATTGGATAAAGGGTGTGACGCATTGTTGACGGCCTTCGCCGAGATCTTGCGGAAGTTAAAGTTGGAGGTTCCGGTGGGAGTTGGTGCGCCGCGGCCGTGAGGAGATCGATCCGAGAGTAGGGCGGGCGGCGTTTCCGGGGTCTAGGTACCGTTCGCCCGACACTCATCGGTTAGGCTGAACCTCTTAAAATAATGCCCGTTGCGACAGTTCACCCCTCACACCTGAACTGCACAGTCCACCCTCCCAACCTTTGGTGTTGACATTCGACACCAGTCGCGTTATCTATTGGTGTAGAGGAGCGACACCAATGGGAAAGCCGCCACGTCTCGATCTTTTGCAGGGAACACTGGACCTGCTCATTCTCCGCACGTTACAGTCCGGCGATGCGATGCATGGGTGGGCGATTTCCGAGAGGATCCGGCAGGTATCAGAAAACGTGCTGCAGGCGAACCAAGGTTCGTTGTATCCCGCGCTTCACCGGCTCGAACATCAGGGCTGGATCAAGGCGGAGTGGGGGATTTCGGAGTTGGGGCGTCGGGCCCGCTTTTATCGCTTGACGATTTCCGGGCGCAAGCAACTCCAGCAGGAAGCAGATAACTGGACGCGGGTCGCAGGCGCCATCGGTAAAGTGCTGAAACTGGCCTGAGGGAGAATGCCATGACCCTGAGTGATCTCCTTTTGCGTCTTCGTGCGCTGTTGTTTCGCGCGCGCGTCGAGGAGGAACTCGAAGATGAGGTGGAGTTCCACCTGGCCATGGCGCGCCGGAAGCATGTGGACGCCGGACACACCGAGGAGGAAGCGAACCGCCTGGCACGCCTCGATTTCGGCCGAGTCGGCGCGGTGAAGGAAGATTGCCGGGGAGTGCGTGGGATCCAGTCATTTGAGGCCGCGCTGCAGGATATTCGGTACGCGCTGAGAAGTTTCCGGCGCAGCCCAGGGTTCGTGTTCACGGTTTCAGGGACGATCGCCCTGGGCCTCGGGCTCAACCTCGCGCTCTTCACTCTCTTCAACGCATATGTGCTGCGCCCTATCTCGATCCGCGATCCATACAGCCTCTACGGCTTCACGTGGACGGACCGTCAAGGGCGCGGACATGCCTTCTCGTGGGATGAGTACCGCCAATTCGAAAAAGAGAATCCAGCATTTTCCGAGGTCGCGGCCGTCCAGTATGTCTATACCCGTCTAGACGGACATGTTTTTCAGGGACAACTCGTCACAGGAAATTACTTTCAGATGCTTGGCGTCGGCTCGGAGTTGGGGCGTCCTCTGCTCCCTGATGATGCCAGCGCGCCTGGGCGTGAGGCAGTGATTGTTCTCAGTTACCAGGCGTGGCAAAGCATGTTTGGAGGCCGGCCGGACATCATCGGGACCAAGCTCGTGGTCCGCGGTTTCCCCATGGAAGTGGTCGGTGTGGCGCGCAAAGGATTTCAAGACCTCAGCGAAGTGCCACGCGATTTCTGGGCTCCCTTGACCATGGCCGGCCGGCTGCAAGGCGGCCCTGATCTTTTCGGTGCCGACCGTCCTGAGCGCCTGGAAATCGTTGGCCGACTCCGTCAGGGGCAGAGCATCTCAAGTATGCAGGCAATCCTAACCACATGGTCGCAGCAGATGACAGCTCAACTGCCGGAGGACCGTAAAGCGGCAGGGATTCTCTTGCAATCGAAGGCGACCTCGATTCCCCTGACACCCGAACTGCTCGTTGCGTTTAGCCCGCTGGTGGCAGCTTTCGGCCTCGTGCTGGTATTAGCGTGCACAAACGTGGCCAGCATGATGCTGGCTCGTGCCACCGCTCGGCAACGCGAGATCGGAATTCGCCTCTCTCTCGGCGCCCTGCGCAGACGCCTGATCCGCCAGTTACTCACCGAAAGCATTCTCCTCGCGATCCCGGCCGCGCTCCTGGGGTTCATCATCTCGCGAGTCACGATCGATACAGCCATGCGGGTGATGTTCGCGACAATTCCAAAAGACATGCTCGAGTTAGTCCACGATGTACCGCGTCCTGTCGATTGGCGGGTGATTGCGTTCATGGTCTTCGCTGCTCTGGCCTCGGCATTGCTCTTCGGTCTCGCTCCCGCGTTCCAGGCAACTCGCGCTAATGTTATTTCCTCCGTGCGCGGCGAGTTGACTTCGGACTTCCGGCCTGTGCGGGTGCGGAATGCACTGGTGATCGCGCAGATCACCGTCTGCACACTCTTATTGGTCGCATGTGGCGCGCTGGTACGAACGACCATGGCGATTAGCGCATTTGACATAGGCTTCCAAACTAACAACGTGATCGCGATGGAGGCTGTCGAGAACAATCGGAGGCGAGTGATTGAAGCTCTGGCCTCTGATCCTGAGGTGGCCACGATAGCGGCTGCTTCCTCTGTTCCGCTCAACGGGACCGTGCCGACCATCACCGGGCGCGCAGAGAATGGCTGAAATCCTGGGAATTCCGATTCTGCGTGGCCGCAACTTCACCCCGCAAGAGTCGGCTTCGGAAACCTCGGTCGCGATTCTCAGCGCCGCGGCGGCTCAGCGCCTTTTCGAGGGCCGGGACGCCGTAGGTCAGATCCTTCATCTCTCCGGAAATTCTGCACGGGACGTTCGCGTGATTGGGATCGCAGCCGACATTGTTACCTGCTGCATCCCGTGGGGCAAGGATGCCGCCCTTGTATATCTGCCGGCCACACCTGCGACCAGTGCCAATGTGCTGGTGCAAGTTCGTGGAGAGGTCGAAGCAGAGCGCCACCGGCTCGACATGCGGATCGCAGCGTTGGCTCCGGGCGCCATCGCAGACATCCATTCCCTTGATCAGTACCACGCAGTGGGCATTTACGCCTTCCATGTCGCATCGATGATCGGGGCCGCACTCGGCGGGCTCGCTCTGTTGCTGACTTTGACAGGCATTTACGGCGTAGTGTCATATTTCGTGACGCAAAGGACCAAGGAGATCGGTATCCGGGTCGCCCTTGGTGCATCGACGCGCGCCGTTATCGGCTTGGTATTGAAGCAGTCCCTGCGACTGACGGCGATCGGAACGGTCCTGGGCACCGGTCTGGCCATCGGATTGTCCCGGCTGCTCGCTTCCAGCATGGTCTTCATGCGCGTGTTCGACGGCGCGGCTTTCAGTGGGGGTGTTTTGCTGGTTATATCCGCCGCACTTGCTGCCGGGTACATCCCGTCCCGCAGGGCAGCTCAAATCGACCCAATCCAAACGCTTCGCTACGACTGAGAAATGCTGTTCTTGTCGGTCACGACGACGCCACACGGCTGCTGAATGTTGTTAATGGACTTTGTTTACGGGCGCGTTCCGGTCGGCCTAGTTCGGCCTAGTAATGACAGGAGTGCGGTCCTGGGAGGCTGCAATCCATTCGATTACATGCGTACACGCGCCAGCGGATCGACTCCCGTCGGCTTGATCTGCGGGGCCAGGGACTCAAGCACCTCAAGGAACACCAGCACGTCAGGCACCTTGCTCGACTTAACGTTCACCGCGCTGAGCCATTTTCCCTGCCGTTTGATCTGCAGATTACTTCCCACCAGTTCAGCCTTGGTGATGTCCGTGACCGGGATGGAAGTTTCCTTCCAGGCGACAGCCGTTGCCGAAAGTCCCAGGCCACCGAACTGGGCGGTCTCGCCTCGCTGTATTCTTCCTTTCACGTTCTGAACCATCGAAGGCAAGAGCCGGCCAAGGATGATGCCGATGGCCTCGTCGGCATTCTGGAAATTCGATGTCACTTTTAGTTTCTTGCGATCCTGGCCGATCAGTTCCAGCGTAAGATGCGCTCGCGCCGACTTTTTGCTGGACATTGCGATCAAAGCACCGATCAATCCGAAATGCGCGTACAAGTTAATGGGAACCACTTGATAGCGTGTCTCTGCGACTTGGCTCCAAGCCAATTCCTGCTGGCCGAATGCTGACTCCCGTCGCAAGCCAGAGTCGCTGATCGTCAGGGCGCTTTTGCCCATGACAATCCACAACCCCACGCCCACGAATGCCAGCGCTAGTGAAATCCAGACCAAAGTTGGATGTGATGCAATGCGCGGGTCGTCTTGCGATGCCCACACCCCCGCCAAGATTCCTAGAACTACTAAGACCGCAATGATCCTTGCTGTGTACGCGGCTCCGAACCGACGTTCTCCATATGCCATCGCTGTAGTAGCCATAAACACTCCTGATTTGCATGCCGGACACGAACCAAAGCCGGAAGTCGCTCCGGTTATCGTAGGTGCTAACAGTTGGCTGTGCCAATTACCTCTGTAATGGCGTTTATCTGCAGGCCAAGCCTTGACCGAAGGTGTGCCCTTTGCGATTTTCTTGGCGTTTGGGGTCAAATACTGACGCGCCATGGCTTACGATCTGAGATCTCACTGAAAATAAATGGCTTGCAAGTGGGAACTCCTGACACTCGGGCGGAGTCTATGTTAGGTGAAGGAATTGGCTCCGCGGGCCGTTACGCTGGACTTGGCGAACCCTTAATTTTCAGGGCGCGAAGGGGTGGAAAATCCTATAATCAAGGGGACGCCACTATGGCGGGAGCAACCACCTTGGGTGATTTAGCGAGTGCAATAGGAGTCCGCTCACAAGAAGAGTCGGCGATTGTCGCCGAACTCAAGGCGGGCTCAGAAGCCGCGTACGCCTGGCTGATTGGGGAGTTCCAACAGCCCGTCTATGGGCTGGTGTACCGGATTGTGAACGATCCGGCGGATGCGGCGGACACAACGCAGGACGTGTTCCTGAAGGTGTTTCGGGGCATGAAGCACTTTCACGGCGAGTCGAGTTTGAAGACATGGATCTACCGAATCGCGTTGCACGAGGCGGCGAACCGGCGGCGCTGGTGGTTCCGGCACAAAGCGAAGGAGACTTCGATCGAGCCGGAGACGGAAGCGAACGGTGTGTCGGACAATGCGATCCAATTAGCTCTGACGGATCATGCGGATTCTCCGTTTGACAGTGTCGCGCATCACGAAGTGCAGCGACGCGTCGGCGAAGAATTACGGAAGGTCCCGGAGCCGTACCGGACGACGCTGATTTTACGCGACTTGGAAGAGATGTCATACGAAGAGATTGCCGAGGTGCTCGAGGTTTCGCTGGGCACGGTGAAGTCGAGGCTGACGCGAGGCCGCGATGCACTGCGTCAAAGACTGGCACCATAT
>QIAL01000342.1 GCA_003225535.1 Acidobacteriota bacterium
TCGAATTCGCGTTAGAACGTAAATTCAATGACATGCACCGCACTGGCTGTACGACGACCTGTACCGTTTTCGCTCCCATCGTAAAATGGTCTGGACTATTTTGCGATATGCGCGATAATGGTCCTCATGCACGAACGTCGCCGTCTCTACACCGCAATGCTGGCCGATCACCTGGAACGACACCGCCAGATGGCCTTGGTCTCGGGACCTCGGCAAGTCGGAAAAACGACGACTTGCCGGTCGGTCAGCAACCAGTATCTCAGCTGGGACAATGCCGATGATCGCCGACTCATACTGCGAGGACCGGCTTCCTTATCCGAAGCCCTGCAGTTAGATGTTCTGCGAGCGAAAACTCCAGTCGCTACACTCGACGAACTGCACAAATACATGAAGTGGAAGGGACTGCTGAAGGGTTTTTTCGACAGCTACGGAGACCGAGTACGTCTCATCGTTACCGGAAGTTCTCGCATCGATATCTTCCGGCGCGGCGGGGACAGCCTGATGGGCCGTTACTTCCTCTATCACATGCATCCCTGGAGCATTGCAGAAAGCCTGAGAACGGACCTACCCCAAAAGGAAATCCACCCTCCCCAGGAAATTGCTTCTACTGACTGGAACGCCTTGTGGGAACACGGAGGATTCCCGGAACCATTCCTTCGCCGTGACACGAGATTCACTCGCCGGTGGCGGTCCCTCAGATATGAGCAGCTATCGCGCGAAGACTTGCGCGAAGTGGCGCGGGTGGCGGATCTGGGCACTCTGGAGACGCTAATGCAGATTCTCGCTGAACGAAGTGGACAGCAACTCGTCTATTCCAATTTCGCGCGTGAGATCCAGGTCTCGGTCGATACCGTTAAACGATGGATCGATCTTCTCGCACGCCTCCACTACGGGTTCACGGTGCGCCCCTGGTTCAGCAATATCGCCAAATCTCTGCGCAAAGAGCCGAAGTGGTTTCTGCGGGACTGGAGTGGAGTGGCAGACGACGGCGCACGAGGGGAAACATTGGTCGCATGTCATCTGTTGAAGGCAGTGGAGGGCTGGACGGACCTCGGACTTGGTGATTTCGACCTGCGCTACCTGCGGGACAAGCAGAAGCGAGAGGTGGACTTTCTAGTAGTCAAAGATCGAAAACCTTGGTTTCTGGTGGAAGTGAAAATGAGCGACAAGGCACTCTCGCCGTGGCTCGGATATTTTCAAGCTCAGACCAACGCCCCGCACGCCTTTCAAGTGGTCATGAATCTTCCCTATCAACCCGCCGACTGCTTTCGCGTCCACCACCCTGTAGTAGTCCCAGCAAAAACGTTCCTGAGCCAGTTGTTGTGAATCCCTGGTTCGATAAGCGGGTTGAGTCACTGCTTCTCCGCCAACTCGGGGGCGTTCCAGAATGACGGCGCGCGCCCGGATTTGACAAGATTCGATCGCCGGATTGCCCACGTCCGGCTTGATGCCCACTCCTTCACATTCCGCGCCATCAGAGCCCGGTTGAGACGCTGGAATTCACCAGTTTTCGCCTCTGTTTCGAAACGAGTCTGCCGAGATTCATTGACCTGTTGGCACTGATGGTGGACTGGCAGGCCAACGGAAGCCCAATTCTTCCAAACCTCGGAACACAACGGTTCCAAACGGTTCCAAGTTCGTCTGCGGGGTATTTGCAAATGGCTGAATAGAATGGCTCCTCAGGTAGGACTCGAACCTACAACCCTCCGGTTAACAGCCCTGCGAGATGCCGTAATTTCAATAACTTGGCGGCGCAGATGACAACTCTCAGGAGCGCGAAGAAAGGTAAGGAAATGAGGGGTGTGACCCTTATATGACCCGTGAGAAATGCGATTTTTCAACAGCATGCTGAGTCGGCCGACAGTCGTTATCGCAGCAGCTCGTGCCTCGGGCTTCTGTACATACGGCCACTGCGAACAAGAAATACACGGGTAGTGGTAGCCGAAAGGAAGGTGGTACGACAGCGGAGCTGAGCGGAATCGAGGTCGATTACACAAGCTCGAAGCCAGAAAGTCGGAGTGCCTTTTGGTCAAACGTCAGCGTGCGAGTACATCCTTCGCGTACTCCTAGCTCTGCGATCAGCGCGTCCGCGAATGATCCGCGCTCCTGCTTTAGCGCAACCATGGCTGTGAAGACTTCCTGTTCGTTTTCGATCGCCAGAACCTTAACTTGCAGCAGGCGTTCGACAGTGGTTGCGATTTCCTGAGCTCTCAGACCATATGCGCGATCGAGTACCCATACGGTTTCCACCATTGCCACGACGCTGACAAAGCCCGGATCCTTCGGTGTCAAACGACGTTCAAGAATCTCCCTGGCCTTGGCTGACTGTACAGGGTCGTCCTGGGTGAGATAGCGTATCAGGACATTGGTATCGAGCCCGATCATCGGTGTCGTCGCCGCGGATTTCGACTCAAAGCACCCTCGACAACCGCTGCGGTCATTTGCTCGGTGGTCACAGGCCGCGCATTCCGGGATTTGACCATACCACGTATCGCCGAAGCGGAGAGTTTCGGCAACAAGACTACACTGCCATCGGGATGCACGAAGAACTTAACCCGATCACCCGGCTGCAGTCCAAGATGTTCACGGATAGGTTTCGGGATGGTGGCTTGGCCCTTGACGGTGATCGCGGATTCCATCTTTCCCTCCATTACATATTAACAAATGTAATACCATGACTGCAGTCCGCACGTCAAGCCGGCAATTCACCCAAAGTTCAGAGGCGAGTCCGTAAATCGTTCCCCCAACACGAGCACTTTGCGGACAGAAGTCCCGTTCGATGGTCCACCCGGCTCTGACTGGCAGCGCGTTTTGAATCTCATGGGCTCAACGCGAGCGAGGCCGCGATCCCAGCCCCAGGATTGATTTCGCGTGGGATGCGGTTGAATGCCGAGATCGTACCGCATGGTCCGGGCATCGCAGGGCTTCAGCAAGTCGGAAGCCGCGCCGACTTCCTTCATCCCGGAATCGAGCCACAGGGCGTAGCCGTCTGGATCCAGGGTGACTGGCTTGCGGTCGTGGACGGCTGAAACGCATCAGCCCGTCTTCTGTATTTCGGCCTCAAAGGTTACATTCAAGCGAGCGCCATTCGTCAATGCTACGCCGCCACCATCAATGTCGGTGAAATTGTTCTCAATCCGAATTTCTCGAAACAGGTCGTCCGCTTCACTTATTGAAATTTCAACTTTGGCTGGCTGGTCATCAAAGTCAGCCTTCACAATTTTCGTCACCACTGCCGGAACTGTCTTCCAAGGTCTATTCTTTTGCCATACAAGCCTGGCGTGATGCTCAAATCGTCGCTGCTCTTTCCGTGCGATGAGATTGCTCATTTCGTGCAACAATGCGGCGAACTTGTTGTAGTCCGTTTCTTCCTGAATACCAACGCACAGACTATTCATGCGCTCGCGTTCTTCTGAAGTCATGAGGTTTGTTGAAGCCCTCCGATTCGCTAACGATTGCATGGATCGTACTCGAACACTTCAGAACCCGTCAATCATGCGGCGACCGCTGGCGGAAGCCTGATCTGAGCCACTAATTCGAGCGGACTTCTAATCAGAGAAAGGTCTTAATGCAGCCGTGGTTAGCGTCGTCCAATTTATCGGCCAGGCGGCCGTGTAGGCTCTGTCAAATCGACAATAACGAGGGGGAGTACCGGAGGTAACCTGCCGTTATGCGCAAGCGTCTAATTCCGCCCATTCCGCACGATGTTCCGCATCCCGACAAAGGCTGGCTGGACCTCGGCCGTGTGGCGGTGGCCGAGGTTACGTCGGAAGAGAAGGAATACCCGGTGGAAGCTGCGCTGGTCGCAGGAGAAATGTGGTGCTGGCGTGCAGCGGGTCCGGGACTTCAAACGATCCGGCTACTCTTCGATCAACCGCAAGAGCTCAGACGCAATCTCGCTCGTTTCCGAAGAAACCGCGACACCGCGTACCCAAGAGTTTGGCTTGCGATGGTCTGCGGATGGCGGACACTCGTTTCGAGAAATTGTGCGTCAGCAGTGGAATTTCAGCCCACCTAACACTACACGCGAGATCGAGGAATATCACGTTGAACTTTCGGATGTCACCGTTCTTGAATTGCTCATAGTCCCTGACATCAGTCGAGGAACGGCTTGCGCCTCGCTTAAGAGTCTGCGCGTCTCTTAGCCGACGCGATTGGCCACTCTTGTAGACACGCAATTGATGCCGTCTCGTTTGACTGTTGGCGTGCTTATGTTGGATATTGAGACGGAATGGACACTGAGCAGACCATCGTCTTGTCACAAGCGTGGATTGTCGTGTTGTTCAGGGAAATCTCGACCAAAGGCTTTAGGGGAGTCTCCTTCCATAGACCGGTCGTGCACTGCTTTGTTTGGGCAGTGGAACTCGCGGAGATGCCACCCAACAGGAGCAGCGATAGCGAAAACCGAAAGGGCGTGAATAATCGCACCGACCCAGATTATAGAGCAACAATCCGCGACGAATCTCAGCTCAACTGGCGTTAAATCTCGATTACGCTCATCCTATGAAAAAGGATGTCAAGGGAAAAAACTTCTCCCCGCCCCTCTGGGAGATGCGGGTGTGGTGACTTGCATCCAGCCCCACCTCATTCCTCACCTCATTTTTAGAGGGGTTATTGGTTTGGTCGCTTTGCTCGCCGCAGATTTCAGCGGCGATGCCAACCCCAGTTGCTTTTCCCAACTCGACGGTTTCATGAAGTCAGTGGCGCACGATGCCGTTCGGTTCCGAAGCTACGCAAGCTAAACGTTGGCTTAAGTGCCAACCATGATCCTATGTGAGGCTCGAGGCCTATAGCTTTTTTCGGTTATCCGAGGGGGCATAGGATTGACCCGGAGACTCGGTGCTGGACTACAGCACACAGAGTGCCTGAATGAGCGTATGGATACTCTCCCTCGAACCGGAGCATCGCAAGAACCGATTGGCTACCACCGAGGCATGAAAACCTGGGAGATCACCTGGGTTCTATTCGATGCTCAAGCTGCTTGCGTCTTCAGTTGTTCGACGTCGAAACGTTCCTCCTTTTTCCAAAGTGTCAAAGTAATGGCCGCGATCTTGCGCGCCAGTGTCAGACGCGCCATCTCCGGCTTCATACCCTTAGCCAGTAAAGCCTCGTAGAAATCGTGGAACGGTCCCGTGCCACAGCTGGCCCTGGTGGCCGCACTCTTGAAGATCTCTTTCATCTCATGGTTGTGATTTCGATTCAGCCCACGAACCTGCTGGGGTTTCTTGGAGCGTTGCACTTGTCCGCTCACAACGCGGTATTGCGCACTGTCGTGCGTCTCAATGCCCAGGCCGCTGTAGGTCCATAGTTGTCGCTTGCTGCGGAACCGTTGCGGGGTTTGCATCAGCCCGATCAAACGGGCGGCTCGAATCGGACCGATGCAGGGGATCTGGCGCAGCAGTTTCGCAGCTTTATGTTTCCGGCTCTCCGCCAAAAACTCGGGTCGCACCTCTCGCCGCAAGTCCTGCAATCCATCCAGCTGTTGATAGAGCAGCTCCGCGCGGCGCCGCACGCCGGCTTGTGGGAGCTTGCTCAACCATTCCTCTCGAGAGCGCGCAGCATAGACCTGGGTGCCGCCACAAGGAATGCCCCAGCCGCGATACAGTGCTTTCAGTCGATTCATCACGCGCGTCAAATCTTTGCCGATGGTCTGATAACTGCGCCCCAACTCGCGTAGCGTCCGTAACCCATTTTCCCCGTGGTAGACCGGTCGCAGCATCCCAGTGCGTAACAAGTCGGCCAGCTTCTGCGCGTCCACCTTGTCGCTCTTGCTGCCCTCCTTTAACAAGGCATTGCGCCGCGGATTGCAGACCACAATGTGCGGCACATGCGGCTGCAGCAGATCATACAGCCAGGCCGCCCAGGTGCCTTCTTCCCAGGTCACATGCAGCTCGCCCCGTAGGCCGTGGAGAAACTGCAGAATGCTGCTGGCTTTGGTTTCGATGACCGACTCCATCACCAGCTTCCCGCTCTCATTCAGGACGGCGATCACAATCGCTTCCTTGTGCACGTCCATTCCGATATATTTGATGTCGTGACTCATTTGAGTTGCCTCCTTGGGGGGAAAGATCATTCGTGCCAACGCTTGTCTTTCCCTCAAGGTAAAAATGCCATTCTCCAGCTAATTTGACTAGGCTCTTCTGTAGTCCTTTCGCACCGGGCACACCACTCCAGTTACTCTCTAGCGCCGCCGTAGCGGAGCGAAGCCCTGCACAGCGCAGCGCAGCGGAGGCGGCGCCTCATCCGGCTTCGCCTTCTGAAGCGGGGGCGCTTTTTCATAATGCA